>NZ_JBNCKT010000027.1:0-55126 GCF_049841675.1 Micromonospora sp. DT4 | reverse complement strand
AGCACCCCGACAAAAACGCACAACTCATCACACTAAGTAACGCAATCTTCGACTGCAACAAAAATGATCTCAACTAAGAGTGACCGGCAATAGGCGTCACCTGAGTCGGCGGGTTGTCGGTCGGGTGTCCCAGCGATAGAGCGTGCGGGCTCGTTGGATGAGTTGACGGATCGTGACCGATCGCGGCGGCCAGGTAGAGGTAGAAGTCGATGATTTTGGCGTTGCGGTCGGTGCAGCGGCGGATCTTGCCGAAGCCGTTCATCCACGAGTTCGTGCGCTCGACTACCCACCGTTTGCCGACTTGGATCGGGGCGGGTACGCCCTTGCGGGCGATCTGCGCGTCGAAGCCGATCTCGTCGAGCAGCTCGCGGGTGCGGTAGCCCGCACCCGCAAAAACCCCACCAGCAAATACAGCCCAAACGCCGGACAACACCCCACAACCACACAGACCTACAGCTTCCACGCCGAAATCACAGTCTTCGAGAAAGGACTTGCCTCCCGCTCACAGCGCTAAACGCAACGACGTTGACCTCCTGGTTCCAGCGCGATCATGAGCGGGAAGGCGCGACCAAGCTGGCTTTGGCGCGGGCGAGCGGGCGGCGCTGCGCGGCGGGTCAGCCGGCCTGGCAGGTACGGCACCAGTAGAGGTTGCGGCCGGCCAGCTCACCCCGACTGACCTCGGTGTCGCAGATGTGGCAGGGCGCGCCGGCGCGGCGGTAGACGTACACCTCGCCGCCGTGGCGGTCGACCCGCGCCGGCCGGCCCATCACCTCGGGCAGGTGGACGTCGCGGACGGTGTCGATCCGACCGCGTTCGAGGGCGAGCCGCATCAGGTCGACCAGGTCGGCCCAGAGCGCTTCCCAACCGGCCCGGGTCAGCCCTCGACCGGGCATCGTCGGCGGCAGGCCGGCCCGGAACAGCGCCTCGGTCACGAAGATCAGACCGGCGCCGGCCACCACCGACTGGTCGAGCAGCAGCGCCGCGAGGGGCGTCGGGCTGCGGGAGATCCGGGCGTACGCCCGCTCGGGGTCGGCGTCGGCGCGCAGCGGGTCCGGGCCGAGGCGGGCCCGCAGGGCGTCGACCTCGGGCGGGGTGAGCAGTTCGCAGGCGGTCGGGCCGCGCAGGTCCAGCCAGTGCCGGTCACTGGCCAGCCGCAGCCGCACCTGGCCGACGGGCTCGGGTGGGGTCCCCGAACCGTCGGTGAACTTGCCGTACAGCCCGAGGTGCACGTGCAGGGTCAGCTCGTCGGCGAAGTGGTGCAGCAGGTGCTTGCCGTACGCCTCGGTGCTGTCCAGGACGGTGCCGGAGAGCCGCGCGGCGCCCTCGGCGAAGCGGCCCTGCGGGCTGGCGGCGTGCAGCTTGTCGCCGGCGAACAGCTCGGCGTGCCGGGCCGCCAAGCGGTGGATCGTGTGTCCCTCTGGCACGGGTGCCAAGGATAGCCAGCCGTGCCGGGGATGACCTGGTCAGCCTTGGCGCTGCTCCTTCACGCCGCTGACGAACGCCGCCCAGATGGCCGGGGTGAAGGTGAGCGCCGGGCCGGTCGGGTCCTTGCTGTCCCGCACGCCCACCACGCCGGGGAGGTTGTCGGCCACCTCGACGCAGTTGCCGCCGCTCCCGCCGCTGCGGGTGCTCTTGCGCCAGCGGGCCCGGGCGAGGTCAGTCATGATGCTCCTCGATGATCGAAGTGATCGTTTTCTCTGATTCTGCCTCAGTGGACGCGAGCGTCTCCAGGTCCGACCAGACCTGTTCGAAGGCCGTCACCTCGGCCGGCTTGTCCAGGTAGAGCGCGCCGGTGATGTTCTCCAGGTAGACGGTGGTCGGCTCGGTCGAGGCCCGCCCCAAAGGTTGCGGGAAGCCCAGCAGCACGAAGGTGCCGGTCTCGCTGGCCAGGGGTGGGCCGGCGGCGAACGGCAGCACCCGCAGGCTCACGTTCGGCAGCGTGGCCACGTCGAGGAGGTGGCGCAACTGCCCCACCATCGCCCGCCGGTCGGGGATCGTGCGCCGCAGCACCGCCTCGCTCAGGACGACCCGCAGGACGGGCGCGGCGGGCAGTCGACGCACGAGGATGCTCTGCCGCTGCAATCTCAGCTCCACCAACTTCTCCCGATCCTGCGGGCTCATGGTCGGGTTCTTGCGGCGGAACAGCTCGCTGGCGTATTCGCGGGTTTGCAGGAGGCCCGGAATGAGCTCTGCGTCGTATTGACGCAGAGTCGAGGCGGACGATTCCAGGCCGACGTAGAGCGAGAACCAGGACGGTACGACATCGCCGTACGAATGCCACCAACCCTTGGCGCGCGTCTCCTTCGCGAGCGCGGCCACAATGTCCCTCATTTCTTCGGGAACCCGGTAGAGAGAGCACATGGCGCGGGCGTCCACCACGCGCACCGGGACCAGCCCCTTCTCGATGCGCCATACCTTCTGCCGTGAGCAGTCCAGCGCATGGGCAGCGGCGTCCAGCGTCACTGCGGCGTCCTCGCGGAGCTGGGTGAGCAGCCGACCGAGCTGCCGCCGAGGGACCGTGGACCCGCCTGTTTCATCCGTCATGCAACATCACCGCGCCCTTCCTGCAACATTGATTGTTGCGCCTCGCACGCATTTGTCGTGCATTCCTCGTGCGTCAATATGAATTGAGGCTATGGGGGCGGGTGACGTTGCACAAGGGGGCCAGCATGGAACAGGCTGTCTCCTATTCGAGTCACCGACAAATGAGGCAGCATTGGCCGAGGAGCAGCGCGTGTCGTACAACGAATATCTCTTGGTCACCGCGCTGACCCTCGCCCGCCGGCATCAGCCCGTCTGGAGTTGGGCGCGCTGGCGCAGGGTGTGCCGCTGCGGCGCGGAGCTGCCCTGCCGGGCCCGCCACCGTATCCCGATCAACCGTGGGCACTGGCCGACGTGACCAAGCTGAAACCCGGCGACCTCCTGCTGATCGGCGCGGCCTGCTCGGTGCAGTTCTCCGGCGACCGCGCGCTACGCCTCCGACTGGTGAGCGTGGACGCGCGACCGACGTACGAGGGGTGGGTCTGGTTGACCGGCTACGTCCTGAGCGACAAGGGCCTGGCCGTCGACAAGCGGGAGGTGTACGTACGACGGGACGGGTTGCGGGTGCTGCGCGCCACCACCAGGCCCGACGGTCGGGTCCGCACCTGATCGAGCGGCCCTACCCGGAATCGGTGTCAGGAAACGCCCAGGTGGGTATTTCGGGGTCGTAGCGCGTGGGTGCCACCCCTGAACGTCGGCCACCACGCATTTAACAGGAGGTGTGTAGTGGTCAAGATTCCTTCGCTCTCCCGCCGGTCGGAGCAGACGCCGACGCGGGACGAGAACCTCGACGGCCGGGCCGACGGCCGTGATACCCCGGTCGAGGACCGGGGCGCCGACCAGACGTACCGCAGCACCACGGCGACCGGCGACGCCACGGCGACCCCCGGGCGGACCGGACGCACCGGCGAGGCCGAGCGGCGGGCCGCGGAGCGCGCGGCCGTGGTCCGCGCCGCCACCGCCCGGCCGGTGGAGACCGAGACCCGGTCCGACACCACCCGCACGACGGAGGGCGAGACCCGGTCCGACGCCGCCCGCCCGGGTGCCGCCGCCGCGACGGTCGCGGCCCCGACCATCGAGCGCGACAAGGACCTCGACGGTACGACCCGACTGCCCGAGCGCGACACCGACCTCGACCGCACCAGCCGGCGGTCCGACGTGACCGACCGTCCGGTCGACACGACCCCCGCCCGCGACACCGAGCCGGAGCCGCCGGTGACGCGCGGCCCGAAGCCGCGGGCGAGCCTGCTCGCCACCCTCGGCCTGATCGTCTCCGTCGTCGGTGCGCTGTTCGTGCTGAGCGGCACGCTGGCCGGGTACGGCATCGGGCTCGGCGCGGCCGGCGCGGTGCTCTCGGTACTCGGCCTGATGGCGACCCGCCGCCGGCACGTCGCCGGCAAGACCGACGCGCTGTTCGGCATCCTCATCGGGCTCGCGGCGGTGGTGCTCGGCGTCCTCGCGATGACCGGACAGTTCGTGTGGCCGACCACCGACGGCGACTGGGGGCAGCGCCTCCGTGAGTGGCTTGACTCACAGTTTGTTGATCGTTTCTAGCGGGCACTGATCCGCTCGCCGGTGATGCACCGGCGAGCGGCCTGCGGTTCGTCGGCAGCCCGATCAGTCCGGTGGTTCACCGGCGGGAGACACACTTTCAGGGGCGGCGATTCGCCGCCCCTGAAGTGTGTCCGAGGTTCACACGGTCGCCACGTCGCCTCCAGGCGGAGACATCGCGGGCACCCGCTCGCCGCTCGCCTGATGCACCTCGGACGCACGCACGGACGACAGCCGCCGCACAGCGGCACCGGGTGACCGGAGCACGCACCAGCCTTCGCCAGCCGGTCCGCGCAACGAATCGCGGCCAGGCATCCCTCACACGCAACGTATCTACGGTCTGCGCAACTCTCGGTGGTGGATCCTGCCGCTGACGCCGCATAACGTTGAGCAACGGCGCCAGCCCGTGGGCCACGGTGGCCGGGCGCGCCCGACCCCTGGGAGCAGGACAATGACGATGGACGCCACCAGCCAGCGCCTGTTGATGTGCCGGCCGACGTACTTCGCCGTCGACTACGCCATCAACCCCTGGATGGACCCGAGCGCGCCGGTCGACGTCGCGCTCGCCGTCCGGCAGTGGGAGCAGCTGCGCCAGACGTACCTGGACCTGGGCCACACCGTCGAGGAGATCACTCCGGTGCCCGGCCTGCCCGACATGGTCTTCGCCGCCAACGGGGGCACCGTGATCGACGGCAAGGCGATGGCCGTGCAGTTCCGCGACCCGCAGCGCGCCGACGAGGCGCCGGCCTACCGGGCCTGGTTCGAGGCCGCCGGCTTCGAGATGTACGACCCGAAGCACGTCAACGAGGGTGAGGGCGACGTCCTGCTGGCCGGCGACCACCTGCTGGCGGGCACCGGCTTCCGTACCGCCCACGCCGCGCACGCCCAGTTGCAGGAGGTCTTCGGCTACCCGGTGATCACCATGCAGCTCGTCGACCCGCGCTTCTACCACCTGGACACCGCGCTGACCGTCCTCGACGAGCGGACCGTGGCGTACCTGCCGGAGGCGTTCTCCCCCGGCAGCCAGGCCGTGCTGCGCCGGCTCTTCCCCGACGCCGTGCACGCCACCATGGCCGACGCCGAGGTGCTGGGCCTGAACGCGGTCAGCGACGGACGGCACGTCGTGCTACCCGCGCAGGCCACCGACCTGGCCGCCAAGTTGCGCGACCGGGGTTACGAGACCATCGGTGTCGACCTGTCCGAGCTGCGTAAGGCCGGCGGCGGACCGAAGTGCTGCACGCTGCGACTCCGTCAGGGAAAGGCAAGCAAGTGATCGTGGACGACATGCTGCGTACGCCGGGAGCGGTCCGGGACGCCGAGCGCTGGACGGCGCACAACTACCACCCGCTGCCGGTGGTGATCTCGTCGGCCGAGGGCGCGTGGCTCACCGACGTGGACGGCAAGCGCTACCTGGACTGCCTCGCCGGCTACTCGGCGCTCAACTTCGGCCACCGGCACCCGCAGCTCATCGCCGCCGCGCACGCCCAGTTGGACCGGCTGACGCTGACCAGCCGCGCGTTCATCCACGACCAGTTCGCCGACTTCTGCCGGGAACTGGCCGAGCTGTGCGGCAAGGACCTCGTGCTGCCGATGAACACCGGTGCCGAGGCCGTGGAGACCGGGATCAAGGTGGCCCGCAAGTGGGGCTACCAGGTCAAGGGCGTACCGGCCGGTCAGGCCAACATCGTGGTGGCCGAGGGCAACTTCCACGGCCGGACCACGACCATCGTCAGCTTCTCCACCGACGAGGACGCCCGCGCCGACTTCGGGCCGTACACCCCGGGCTTCACGGTCGTGCCGTACGGCGACCTCGACGCGCTCGCCGCCGCGATCGACGAGAACACCGTTGCCGTGCTGCTCGAGCCGATCCAGGGCGAGCAGGGCGTCGTGGTGCCGCCGGAGGGCTACCTGCCGGGCGTACGCCAGGTCTGCACCGAGCGGAACGTGCTCTTCATCGCCGACGAGATCCAGTCGGGTCTGGGGCGCACCGGTCGGACGTTCGCCTGTGACCACGAGGGCGTCGAACCTGACATGTACCTGCTGGGCAAGGCGCTCGGCGGTGGCATCGTGCCGGTCTCCGCAGTGGCCGCGAACGCCGACGTGCTCGGCGTACTCAAGCCCGGCCAGCACGGCTCCACCTTCGGAGGCAACCCCCTCGCCTGCGCGGTGGCCGTCGAGGTGGTCCGACTGCTGGCGACCGGTGAGTTCCAGCGCCGCTCGGCCGAGCTGGGCGAGCGGCTGCGGGCTGGCCTGGAAGGGCTGGTCGGCAAGGGTCTCGTCGGGGTACGCGTCCGGGGCTTGTGGGCCGGTCTGGACATCGACCCGGCGCTGATGAGCGGGCGCGAGGCGTGCGAGCGGCTCGCCAAGCGCGGCATCCTCGCGAAGGACACCCACGGCTCGACGATCCGGCTGGCCCCACCGCTGGTCATCACCGAAGAGGAGATCGACCTGGCGGTCGCCGCGCTAGCCGAGGTACTGGCGGCCTGACCCGACGTGGGAAGGGCGGGCGTCGATGCCGACGCCCGCCCTTCACGTCAGGGGCGGGGCAGGCGCATCGCCATCGTGGGCGCCTCGGCCATCACCGAGGTCGGGGTGAACGGGGCGCCCGTGGGCAGCTCCTCGGCACGGCCGATCTGCACACCGGGGTACAGCTCGATCATGTCGTTCTCGCCCAACACCCGGGACTGCTGCGGCGTCAGCGCAATCCGGTCCGCCTCGGCCATCGACCCGGCCGGTCGGATGCCCGAGCCGTTGGTGCTGACGTCGGTCACGATGACCTCGCCGACCCGCAGCTCGAAGCGCACGTGACCCCGGCTGATCCACCTTCGGGCCTCGTCGTTGAGCCACTGACCGAGCATGATCCCGCCCTCCTGCTCGGGCGCCCGGCCGGCCACCACCGGCTGCTCCTCGCTCAGCACGAACCGCCGCCGGACCAGGCCGCCGACGCGTACCGCGAGCACCTCCGTACGCGGACGCGGGCCGGCGTCGCCGAGCCGCGCGCCGTGCCGGGGGCAGGTCGGCACGCCGTTGCGCAGCGACGGCGGCGGCTGCGCGGCCGGGCTGCGGTCCGCGCCTCCGGCGAGGTCGGCGAACGCGCCACCCCCACCACCGCTGCCGAACAGCGCGCAACCCGACTCCGGGCAGCGCCACTGGCGGGCGAGCAGCTTCGCCTCGGTCGGCGAGCGCTTGCCGGCGACCGGCACGTGCCCCCCGCCCACGTGCGCGATGAACACCGGACCACCCGCGCCCGGCACCGGGGCGACCACCCGACCCGGCCGCTCGACCAGCCACGGGAACCGCCCGCGCAGCCCGTCGAAGCGAACACGGCTGAGCACCGGAAGGCCGAGCAGGTCGGCGACCTCCAACATCCGGTCACCCGGATTGTCGAGCACCTCGACGAGCCCGTCGTCCGCCCAGCGGCGCACCACCATCCGCTCGTTGGACGTCAGGTCGGCGTCGGAGAGCAACGCCCGGTGCACGATCGCGTACACCTGGACGCTGTCCTCCTCCAACTCGCGGGAGAGCGCGTCGATGACCATGCCGAGGCGCAGCAGGCTCGCCGGCCGGCCGCCGTCGATGTCCTGGTAGCGGATGATCTCGGCCAGGTCGAGCACCGCCCGGGCCAGCGACGGGTCGGTGCAGACCCGTCCCTCGATGGCGTCCAGGACCTTGCTGATCTCAAATCTCATGCCGCGCTCCGGACGATGTCGTCAATCCGCTTGGCCAGCTCGATGTCGCGGTGGGTGACCCCGCCGGCCGAGTGCGTGACACAGCGGAAGGTCAGGGTCCGCCATCGGATGTCGATGTCGGGATGGTGGTCGAGTTCCTCGGCCACCGCCGCCACCCGGTCCACCACCGCGATGGCGTCCGGGAAACTGCCGAGCTGGGCGCTACGGCCGATGCCGGTCGGGTCACCCGACCAGTCGGACAATCCGCCCAGCTCTTTCCGCACCGCGTCCGCGGTGAGCAGGTCTACCATGACCAGACCCTACCGGTGACAGTTCCCGTCAGCCGCGCAGCGGCCGGCCCACCTCGTGCAGGTGACCGAGCGCCTGCCGGTACGACTCGACCAGCCCGGTCTCCGCGTACGAGATGCCCTGCTCCGCGCAGTAGGCGCGCACGATCGGCTGCGCCCGGCGCAGGTTCGCCCGAGGCATGTTCGGGAACAGGTGGTGCTCGATCTGGTAGTTGAGCCCACCCAGCGCGGTGTCGACAAGCCGGCTGCCCCGCACGTTGCGCGAGGTCAACACCTGCTTCCGCAGGAAGTCCAGCTCGTCCTCGGCGGTCGGCATCGGTATGCCCTTGTGGTTCGGCGCGAACGCGCAGCCCATCGTCCATACGAGGGCGCCCGCGCCGACGTCCGGGTCCTCGTCCTCGTGGTTCGGGTTGGCGTGGTGCCGGTTGTGCTTGTCGACCCACCAGCCGTAGCTGAGCCCCACCGCCGCGTTTCCGGCGACCAACCCGACCAGCTCGCTGGGGAAGCGCCGACGGAACATCTGACGGTGCCCCGCATCGTGGCCCAGGAAGGCAACCTGGGTGGTGGCCACCGCCAGCACGGCCGCGAGCGCCACCTGCCACCAGGAGTCGCCGACGAGGAACACGGCGACCCAGCCGGCCACGAACGCGCCGAGGGTGAGCACGAGGCGGGCACCGTACGAGGCGGGCCGCCGCTCCAGCAGGCCGGCCTGACTGATCCGTCGGGACAACTGTGCGTAATCACTGCCCCGCCGTCGTACCGGCGGTTCCGCCACCGCTCCGAGCGCCATCGCTGCTCCCCGCCTCATGTGGATCGGACCTGATGGTCCGGGCTCACCGTCAACCCTGCCCGAAAAAGTTGCGCTGAGTAACCCTGAAAACCCCCGAACGGGGGGTAGGGCGAGCCCTACCCCCGGCCTCCGCTCAGCCCAACCGGGCCACCACGGCGCGCAGCCGGGCCAGGTCACGCCGCCGCCGCTCGTAGCTGGCCGCCAGCCCGATCAACGCCAACCCGCCGATACCCAGGTAGATCCACCGGGGCAGCAGGTCCCAGCCCCGGGCGAGCTCGTGCAGTGCCAGGACCGCCAGCACGCCACCGGCGACCAGCACCGGCGCCTGCCAGCGGCGGTGGGCGCCGGCCAGCACGATGCCCAGCGCCGCCGCCCCGAGCAGCAGCCGCCGCCACGGCTGCGGGTCCGACCCGGCCAGCACCGACACCAGGCTCGGCAGCAGCGCGGCGACGAGCCCCGGACCGAGCGCCGGCCAACTGGTCAGCCCCGGCCGCGTTCGCAGCGCCAGCAGGCCCGCGCCGACGGCGAGCGCGGCGGCCGGCAGGGTGTACGCCTCCAGCACGGTCACCCCGCCGGCAGCGAGCAGCACCCACGCCCCGAGCAACTCGCTGCCCGCGGCAACGGCGGCGAACCGCCACCGTCGACCGGCCGGCTCGCCCCGCCGCAGCAGCCGCAGCGCCATGGCCGCCCCCCACAGCACGCAGACGGTCGCGAGATGCCGGGCCACCTCGACGGCGAGGACCGCCGCCACCAGCGCCACCGCCTGCGCGGCGGCGTCCAGCACCCGCCCGACGGGCGCGCGTCGGCCAGTCGCGGCGGCCGCCGCGACGAGGACCAGCGCGGCTACCCCCAGCAGCGGGTACGCCGCCGCCCGCAACGGCTGCCCGGCGGCGAGCGGCGCCGTCACCGCCAGCGCGCAGGCGGCCCCCACCGCCACGACGCTCCCGACGACGCGCACCTCGCCGACCCGCGCCCCGACGGCGACGACCACGGCCGCCACCAGGAGCGTGCCCTCGGCGGCGAGCGTGCCGGACCGGGTGGCCAGGAGCCCCGTCACCCCGGCCACGGCCAGCACGGCCCCCGCCGGCGCGACGATCGACGCGAGCGCCAGCCGGGGCGTCAGCAGGGCGGCGAGCAGCAGCGCGGACACCCCGGCGAGCAGGGTGGCGGCCGGCAGCATCGGCCAGGGCACGCCCACCGCGACGAGCAGCACCGGCAGCGCAGCCCCGACGAACGGCACGGCGGCCAGCAGCGGTGGGCGTACCCGCCGACCGGCCACGACCGCGGCCACCGCCAGCGTGACGAGCGCCAGCCCGGCGGGGAGCAGCCCCCGGTCGGCGACGACGGTCGGCGCGCCGGACCAGACCCGCCCCGACGAGCCGTAGGGAGCGACAAGCGCCACGAGCACCGCCGGCAACGCGGCCAGCACCGCGACCCCCGCCAGGACGACACCCACCGCCGCCAACACACCCGGCGCGCCGGCCACCGGCGGCCCCCCAGCCGCCGCTTCCCGGACCGCCGGCCCCACGGCCCCGGCCGCGCCCGCCCCGGCCGCGCCCGCCCCGGCCGTCTCGCCCGTCGACCGCCCCCCGACCACCCACTGCTCCCCCGGCCCGACCGGCTCTTCGGCGGTCGTCGACAGACCGCCCCGGCGGGCGACGAGAGCGACGCCCAGCGCCGCCAGCGCGGCGTACAGCGGTACCGGCTCGTCCCCCGCCGCCAGCAGCGGCGCGACCCCCGCCGCGAGCACCGCGACCACCGCGCCCGGCACCGCGTACCCCAGCAGGTCGACCCGGTGGCGACGCACCGCGAGCGCCGCGACCAGCGACAGCCCGGCGGCGGCCAGGGCCGCCCGGGCCTGCCACCACGGCGGCGCGCCGGCCGCGAACAGCGCCACCGCGGCGAGGCCGGGCGGCGTGAGCTGCGCGAACAGCAGACCCACACCCGCAACCCGGCGGTACGCCCCGGTCCCCCGCCGCGACGCCACCGCCACCCCGAGCACGGTCCCGACGCCCAGCACCACCACCACGCCGACCGGATCGGCCAGCGCCACCAGCAGCGCGTGCCCGAGCAGCAGCACGCCGCCGCAGGCCCAGCCGAGCAGCGTCGCCGCTCGGGTCGCCGGGCGGGCCAACACGGCGAGCAGCAGCACGGACCCACCCACCAGGTCCACGGCCACCACCGTCGCCCACGACGCCGTCCAGCCGGCCGGGACGGCGAGCAGGACCGCCACCGCACCGACCGAGGCCAGCACCACCCACACGCGCCGCCTCACCAGCGCCACGGTGGCGGCCAGCGCCAGCGCCACGGCGGGCGCCACCTGCCAGCCCCAGCTCAGGTCCGGCCCCAGGCGGGCGCCGTGCCACGGCGGCAGCGAACGGGCGGCGGCGGCCAACGCCAGCGCACCGGCGATCACCACGGTGATCTGCGCCGTACCGGCGGCGACCAGCAGCGCGCCGGCACGCGGACCGGTACGCCGACCCGTGGGCAGCAGCCGCACCGCCCCGGCCAGGGCGAGCGCCACCATCGACGCCGCGAGCAACAGCAGCGACGGACGCAGTTCACCCACCGGGCGCAGCAGCGCGGCGGCGAGCACCGGAACCAGCAGCCCGCCGGCCACCGCCCGCAGCGCCGGACCGCCAACCAGCCAGGCCGCGCCGACCCCCGTCACCGCGACCAGCAACAGCGGCGCCCCCGCCAGCAGCGGCGAGCCCCCCGCCCGCCCCAGCAGCAACGGCACCAGGGCACACGCCGCGGCCCCGGCCAGCGCGCCGACATGGGCCACCCCAACGAGCACCCGACCGGCGAGCCGGCCCCCACCCACCCCATCGCGCAGCGCGACCAGTACCATCAGGTCGAGCAGCGCCACCCCGAGCAGCGCCACCCCGAGCAGCGCCACCCCGAGCAGCGCCACCCCGAGCAGCGCCACCCCGAGCGGCGCCAGCGCCCAGCCCGCCGCGCCGGGCTCGGCCTCCACCGCGAGCAGCGGCAGCACCGGCTGGCCCACCACGAGGGCGGCGAACCAGGGCCCCGCCAACCCGCTGAGCCGCCCGTACGCGACGGCGACCGCCGCGCCGGCCCCCCCGACCAGCGCGGCGTAACGGGTACCCGGCCAGTCGGTTACCCCGGCCAGGTCCACCGACCAGGCGGCGTACCCGTCCAGCAGCACCAGCACCAGTCCCACCGCGGCGAACGTCTCCGCCGTACCCCGCAGGCCCCGCCGAACCGCCAAGAGTGGGCCGGCCAGGACGAGCGTCGTGACCGCCGCCAGGATCAGCGCCCGGCCGCCGACCCCCACGGCCGCCCAGGCCACCGCCGTGAAGACCACCGCCGCGGTGCCCAGCAGGAGTCCACCCAGGACGAACAGCAGGCCCTGGACGGTCCGCGTCGAGGTCTCCGCCACGCCGGGCGGTGGCGTCCCCACCGCGCCACCGACCGTCGTCGACGCGGCACGCGGCGCGGCCCCGACGGTTGACGCCCCCGCCGCCACCTGCGCGCGGACGACCGCCGCCAGCTCGGCGCGCCGCCGCGAGGCCGCCGTCAGCAACCCCGCCAACTCGGTGTACGTCCGGCGGGCCCGCTCCACCTCCGGCTCGAGCCGAGCCATTTCCCGGCCGAGTCGGACCACCTCGGCCGCGATCGGGTCCGGCGGTCGGCCGCAGCCGGCACAACCGGCGCCCAGATCGGCCGGGGCGCCGCAGGCGGGGCAGGGATAGCGGGTGTCGTCCACCCGGTCATCATCGAGAAGCCGGAGAGGGCCGGCCCAGAGTGCGCGTACCTAGGGTCGGGTGTGGTCGTGCACCCAGGCCGCGTACCCGGGGTTGCCGCTCTCCACCCTGGACACCAGGATCTCCGGGACCTCGTACGGGTGGCTGGCCCGGAGCTGGTCCACCAGCGCGGCCAACCGGTCCGGTGCGGTCTTGAACTGCACGGACCACTCGGTGCTGGTCTCCACCCCGGAACGCCACCAGTAGGTGCTGTCCACCTGACCGCCGACCTGGGCACAGGCGGCGAGCCGCCCGGCGACGGCCGCGGCCGCCAACACGTCCGCGACCGAACGCGCATCCACCACCGTCGTCACCACGCAGATCTGGTCCACGAGCGCACCCTACGCGGCGACGTCCCGATTGGCCGCAATCCACGTGTCAATCTGCGCCCACCAGTCGAAGAGCCAGTCGATGCGCTGCTGCCGTTCGGTCGGCACCTCCTCGGGCGGCACCGACCAGAAGCGCATCACGATCCGCTTGTCCATGGGCAGTTCCCGCCACACGTCGGCGATCGTGAGCATCCGGTCCAGTCCGGTGTGGGCGACGAAGATGACCCCGGCATCCGGTGCGGCGTCCAGCGCGGCGAGCACCCCACCGGGCTGCGGTGCGAGCACGTGACGCATCCGTTCGGCACGCTGCGCCATGCGTTCGAGGCCGAGCGAGCGCAGCCGGGCGATGGCACGTACCCGCCGCCCCGGGGTGAAGTTTCCGCCCTCCGGGAAGATCACGAAGGCGTCGTTGTCGTCCAGGCCGGTGGCCAGGTGCCCGACCTGGCGTACGGTCTCCTCGCCACGCTTCGAGGCGGGCGCGATGAACCGGTTGGGCAACCGGTTGAGCAGCACGTCGATCGCCGGGTCCCACTGGAGGCTGTCCTTGAGCACGATCCGCGGCTCCCGGTTGAACCAGTTGACCAGACCGTGGATCAGGATGAACGAGTCGCCCGGCCCGGCGTGTCGGGACAGCACCAGCTCGGGGCGGCCGGGCAGCGCGGTGTCCGGATCGGTGCCGACCACGTCGATGTGCAGCCGCAGCGACCAACGGGCCTGCCAGAACAGCACCCGCAGGAACCAGCCGGCCAACACGTAGTGCGCCCGCTGGAAGGCCGGGGACCGGCTGCGCCAGCCGAAGCCGGAGACCAGCCAGAGGACGAACAGCGCGAGCAGCGCGGCAGCGTCCCACACCAGGTAGACGCAGCCGATCCAGAGCAGTCGCAGGGGGCGTAGCCGGCCCGGGACCAGCGGTGAGGCAGCCGCGGCGAGCAGCGCCCAGACCGGCAGCGTGGTCACCACGACGATCGCGAGCAGCACCACGCCGGGGGCGATCAGCAGCCGCCGCAACCACCGGGGAGGCAGTGGCATCAGCGTTCCACGTGGGTGGCGAGGTAGCGGCGGGAAGCGGTGTACGCCCGACTGATCCGACGTCCCACCGCCGCCATGTCCCGGTACGCCCACGGCGTGTCGTCGCGGGGATTGAGCCCTCCGGTCGGCAGGACGTGCACCTCCACCCCCTCGGGTAGCGCGGCCATCTCCCGGAAGAACCGGTGCCGGCGGGATATCTCGAACGCCACCTGCGCGATCTCCCACGGCCGCCGGGGCGGCGTCAGCTCCCGTTCGATCCGGCCCACCTGGAGGACGAAGACCTGGCCGGCGCCCGCGGCCACCGCCTCGCCGATCGGGATGGAGTTGACGATCCCGCCGTCGATGTAGTGCGCGCCGTCGATCTCGGTGGGCGGGAGCAGGCCCGGCACCGACGCCGACGCCAGCACCGCCGGCACCACCGGGCCGCTGGTGAACCAGTGCTCGGCGGCGCGCTCGATGTGGGCGGCGCAGCAGCGGAACGGCACCCGCAGGTCGGCGAAGGTGGTGTCCACGCCCAACTCGGACTCCAGCAGCCGGCGCAGCGGCCGGGGCGAGTGCAGGTGGGTGCGAGCGGCGAAGCGGCGCAGTTGCCGGGCGACCGAGTCGCCGTACACCTCGCTGGCCTCGGGCGACGCCCAGAGCCGGACCAGCCGGTCGGTCACCGCCTCGGACGGGTCGGCGGCGACCAACGCGCCGTTGACCGCGCCGATCGAGGTGCCGAGCACCATGTCGGGCTGGATGCCGGCACGGAACAGGGCCCGCAGCATCCCGACCTCCACGGCGCCGAGCACCCCGCCGCCACCGAGTACGAACGCCACCGGTCCCGGAGCCATGTCCTCATCCTGGCACGCGCCCGCCGCCGACCTGCGAGCCGCCGCCGCAGGACGGTCGGCGCACCCCAGCCACCATCCGTCGACGTGCCGTCCCGTTGGCGTTGACAGGCCGGACACATTCACGCAACCTGATACCGCTCCCACCCCGAGGGCAGGTGCGATCCGTGAAGGCAGCACTGCATCCGGGCCGCTTGCTGGCCCGCAGGTACCGACTCACCGACCAGATCGGCGCCGGCGGCATGTCGGTCATCTGGCGCGCACGGGACGAGGTGCTCGACCGCTTCGTGGCGCTCAAGGTGCTCGCCCCCACGCTGGCCGCCGACGCACGGTTCCGCGACATGGTGCGGGAGGAGGCGCGCGCCGCCGCCCAGTTGGTGCACCCGCACGTGACGTCGGTGCACGACTACGGCGAGACGGTCGACCCGGACGGCTCCATCACCTCGTTCGTCGTGATGGAGTTGCTCAGCGGCGAGGAACTGGAGCTGCGGCTCACCGAGGGGCCACTACCGTGGCCCGAGGCGGTCGAGGCGGGCGCCCAGGTCGCCGACGCGCTGGCCGCCGCACACCGGCTGGGCATCGTGCACCGCGACATCACCCCGGCCAACGTCATGATGACGGCGATGGGGGTGAAGGTCCTCGACTTCGGCATCGCCACCCGGATCGGCGCGCCCGACGAGGACGAGGACGGCGGCACCTTCGGCACCCCGGCGTACGTCGCCCCGGAACGCCTCGACGGCGCACCCGCCCAACCGGCCACCGACGTCTACTCGCTCGGCGTCCTGCTGCACGAGGCGTTGACCGGGCGGGTGCCGTACCCGGCGGACACCTGGGAGCAGCTCAGCGCCGCGCTCGCCGACGGCCCCGCGCCGACGCTGGCCGGCGTGCCGGAGCTGGCCGGCGTGCCGGAGCTGCCCACGGCGGTCGCCCGGATCTGCCTGCGCAGCCTCGCCCGCGACCCGGCGGACCGGCCGACCGCTCGGCAGATCGCCACCGTGCTGCGCGGCCACCTGCTGACGCCCGACCCGCCGACCGCCACGACCGGAGTCCCGGCCCCGACCCTGCCGGCGCCGCTGGCCCCGCCGGCGAGCGGTGCCCCGCCCGCACCCGCGGGCGTCGTGACGACGCTCCGCGCCGACGACGCGACCCGGCCGCCGGCGCCGCCCGGTGACGGTGCCGGCCGGTTGCTCCGACGGCCGGCACTGCTGCTGATCCCCGTGGTCCTGGCCGTCGCCGTGGCGCTCGCCGGCACCGCCCTGCTGCCCGACCAGAAGCCGGATCGTCGGGCCCAGCCCACGGCCGGCCCGACGACGCCCACGCCCAGCGACCCACCGAGCGACCCGCCGGCCACCGAACCGTTCCAACCGGCCCCGGCACCGTCATCGGCACGACCCACCGTCGCCTCCACCCCCGAGCCGGGCACCCTCTCCGAGGCCGCCAACCGGGTCGACGGGCTGGTCGACGCCGGGCTGCGTGACGGTGAGATCCGCAGCGACGTCGGCCTCGACCTGCGCAACTCGCTACGCAACCTGCTCGTCGCCGTCGGGTCCGGCCGGGACGAGCTGGCACCGTCGGTCGCCCGGCTGCGCGAGAAGGTCGCCGTCCGTCTCGGCGAGGGGGCGATCAGCCCGGCGTACGCGCAGCGGCTCGACGCCGCCATCGTCAAGTTGGGCGCGGCACGGGTCTGACTGACCCGGGCGGGGCCGTCAGCGCACCGCGACGGGGGTCGTTCGCCGGACATCGGGCCGACCGAGGGCGAAGCGCTGGTAGACCTCCTCGTAGCCGTACGCCATCCGCTCGACCGAGAAGTTCTCGGCGACGTGCTCCACACAGACCCGCGGGTCCAGCTCCCGCGCGGCACGCAACGCGGCGGGCAGTTCCTCCGGCCCCCGGCACACGAGCCCCGTGCGACCGGGCCGCACCAGTTCCCGAACCGCGCCCCGGTCCAGCGCGACCACCGGCGTGCCGGTCGCCATCGCCTCCAGCATCACCATGCCGAACGGCTCGTCCCACTGGATCGGCATGATCAGGCAGCGGGCGTCGACGAGCATTCGCAGGGTCTCGGCACGGTCGGCGTTGAGGACGACCGTCACGTCCTCGTCGACCAGCGGCGCGACGACCTGCTCGTAGTAGCGCCGCTCGGCTGCCTCGTTGCACTTGCCGGCCAGCAGCAGCGGCAGGCCGGCCTCCCGGCAGGCGCGGATGGCGACGTCCGGGCCCTTGTCGGGGCTGAACCGGGCCAGCCACAGCACCGGTCCCTGGCCGGGCTCGGTCTTACGCGGAAAGCCGCGCAGGTCCAGCGCGTTGTGCACGGTTGCGGCCCAGGGCAGGCCCGTGTTGAGTCCACGCTGGGCGTACGAGATGGCCACCAGGGCGACGTCCTCGCCGGCGTCACCGAGCACGTCGCCGTACTCCCCCACCGGGTTGCCGTGCACGGTCGCCACCGTCGGCACCGACCGGCGGCCGGCCAGCAGCGGGCCGATCGTGGTGTGGTCGTGGATCACGTCGAAGTCGGCCGGTGTGATCAGGCGGTTCACCCGGGCCAGGTGCGCCAGCTCCGGCAGTGACTCGCCGAGCCGCTCGTACTGCACCTCCGGCACGGTGGAGACGAAGCCGCTGGCAGCGGTGCCGTGCCGCTCACCGGCCCCGAACAGCGTCACCGCGTGACCGTGCTCGGTCAACGCGTCCACCAGGCCGGCCACCACCTGCTCCAGGCCGCCATAGCCGGGCGGCGGCACGGACAGCCATGGCGGGACCACCATCGCGATGCGCAACGACCGCTCCGGCGGGCTGTCGGCGGGCGGGTGGTTCACGGCCACGAGTCCTCCCCGTTGGTCCCCCGGTCGGCATGGTTCGCGGCGGGTTCCCCACGCTGCCCCCGGTAAACCGGACAAGACGGACGCTTACCCGCCGACCAGGAGTTGGTCGTGCACGACCCGCACACCCGGCGTCGACCACGCCACCCGCTCCACCTGGTCCCGTTCCCACCACGACCGGACCACCCCGGCGAGGACCAGCGTGTCGCCGTCCACCTCCACCGCCACCCGCTCGGCGCCGAGCGTCCGCGCCAGCGCGCGCTGAACGTCCTGCCGCACCCGCTCGTCCGGCGGTGGCGACGACGGCCGTACCTCGACGAGGTTCGTGATCCCCCGTACGCCGTCCAGCCGGCGCAACTCCCCCTCGGCGGCGCGGCGCTGCCACCCGAACTCGACCTCGCCGCGCAGCATCAACCAGCCGTTGGCCACGCTGACGTCCAACCGCTCGGCGGGCACGAAACTGTCCCACTCAAGGGCACGGGACGCGGCGAGGGCGATATCACCGTCGGTACGCCCCGGGGTCCCCGGAAGCCGTACCTCGATCTCGTCGGCCACCGCGCGCACCCCCCGGACCCGCTGGGCGCAGCGGACGGCCGCCCAACCGCGGGCAGCCCCGTCGACGTAACCGGTGAGGGTGACCACTCCCTGGTCGACGGTCACCCCGATCTCGTTCGGCCGCACCTGCGGGTCCCAGGCCAGCTCGGCCAGGACGTCCCGCTGGATCCGCTGGTCGTCCTCGACATCCAGAGTGCTCATCGGCCCCACCCCCGTACGTTCGCCCGTTCGCCCGTTCGCCCGTTCGCCCGTTCGCCCGCTCGCCCGCTCGCCCGCTCGCCCGCCGAGCCTGCCGGGCGCACGGGTGACGGCGGTTCACCCTCTTCGGGTGAACCGCCGTCCGGGTGGAGGAAGCGGCGGGTGACGGAGCCAACCCCCTTGGCCCCGCCACCCGCCGCCGGAGGGAGGCAGGTTCTGTGGCGTCGGTCAGGACGTCTCGGCGAGCGTCACGGTCACCTTCTTCTCGGCCCCGTTGCGCTTGAACTGCACCTCGACCCGGTCGCCGACCTTGCCGGCCTGCACCGCGCCGACCAGGTCGTCGGAGTCGTTGATCGCCTTGTCGCCGAAGCGGGTGACCACGTCGCCCCGCTGGAGGCCGGCCTTCTCGGCGGCGCTGCCCGCGGTGACCGAGGCGACGAGCGCGCCGCCGCCCTCGGCCTGGTTGACGCCGACCCCGAGCGACGGGTGGCTGACCTTCTCGCCGCGCTGGAGCTTGCCCGCCACGTCCTTGGCCTTGTTGCTGGGGATGGCGAAGCCGACGCCGATGTTGCCGGTGCTCTGCCCGGAGGTGGCGATGGCGGTGTTGACGCCGATCACCTCACCCCGGGTGTTGACCAGGGCGCCACCGGAGTTGCCCGGGTTGATCGGCGCGTCGGTCTGGAGCAGGCCGGAGATCGAGCTGACGGCCTGGCCCTGCTGGTTCGGGTCCTGCTGCTGACCCTCACCAGCCCGGATGGTGCGGTCCCGGGCACTCAGGATGCCGGCGGTCACCGACCCCTGTAGACCGAGCGGGCTGCCCAGAGCCAGGACCTGGTCGCCGACCTGCATGGCGTCGCTGTCGCCGAACGTCGCCGGCTTGAGGTCGCTCACCCCGTTGGCCTTGACCACGGCCAGGTCGGTCTTCGGGTCGGTGCCGACGATCTTCGCCTGCACGTTCCTGCCGTCGGCGAAGACCACCTGCACGGTGTCCCCGCTCGCGGAGGCGACCACGTGGTTGTTGGTGAGCACATACCCGTCGGCAGTGAGCACCACGCCGGAGCCCTCACCGCTGTCGGTGGCGATGGAGACGACGCTGTCCTGGACGGCGGCGGCGATCTTCGGCAGGTCCGCGCTGTTGAGCACCGGCGCCGCCGTGTAGGTGCGGGTGACGCCACCGCCGTCGCCGTCGAGAGCGAGCGCGAGCGCACCACCGGCCACGCCGGAGCCGAGCATCAGGGCGAACACCGCGACACCGGCACCGGCGAACTTGGCGATCCGGCCCGGCCGCGACCCGGAGCCGGGCGGCGTGGCCTGCGGACCCCAGGGCGGCACGGGCTGTCCCGGATGCTGGGCGTACTGGGCGTGCTGGGCGTGCTGCGGGTAGGCCGCGCCCGGCTGGCCCCCGCCGGCCCAGCCGGACTGCTGGCCCGCGTACCAGGGGGCACCGGGGTAGCGACCGTCGGTCGGCTGCGGGTAGCCGTGCTGGCCGGGCATCGGGTGGCCGGAGACCGGGTACGGCGGCGCGGACGCGCCGGCGGCCGGTGGCTCGTACCCGGTGGGCTGCCCGGCGGCCGGCTGGTACCCGGTGGGTTGGGCCGCGGTCGGCGGCTCGTACCCGGTGGGCTGCCCGACGTGCTGGACGGGCGCGGTCGGGGCGTCGGCCACGGCCGGGATCGCGGCCGTCGGCGCGTCGGCCACGGCCGGGGTCGCGGCCGTCGGCGCGTCGGCGTCGGCCGGAACAGGGGTGGTCGGAGAGTCGGACTGCACGCGCTCGTCGCGCGGCAGCTCGGCGGTGGGGTGCGACGGCTCGGCGTCGGTGGGGGCCGGCCGGCGCTGCGGGTCGGACTCGAACTCGGTCATGTCCCTACCTTCTCCCCCGGCACTGCGATCAAGCTGGAACGATCCTGGAAGTTGGCTGAAAGTCACTCGCCGCTCTCCTCGTTCGCCGGCAGCAGAGGCAACCGGACCCGGAAGGTGGCCCCACCGCCGGGCGTCTCGCCCACCTCGACCGAGCCGTGGTGGGCGGACACCAGAGCCGCCACGATGGCCAGGCCGAGCCCGGTGCCGGTGTTGCCGTCGGCGCGTCGGGTCCGGGCCGCGTCGGCCCGGTAGAACCGCTCGAACACCCGCTCCGACTGCTCCGGGGACAGCCCCGGGCCGGTGTCCGCCACCTCGATGACCGCGAGGTTGCCCGTCTCGGCGCGCAGTCGCAGGCGGATCTCGGCCTCCGGCGGGGTGTGGGTGAGGGCGTTGGTGACGAGGTTGCCGATGACCTGACGCAGTCGCGCGTCGTCGGCGAAGACGACGAGTGGACCCGATCCGGGCTCGATGTCCAGGTCGATCCGCCGGTCCGGGGCCATCGCGCGGGCCGCGTGCACCGCGTCGGAGGCGAGCACCGGCAGCTCGACCGGGGCCAGCGAAAGCGGTCGTTCCCGGTCCAGTCGGGCCAGCAGCAGCAGATCCTCCACCAGCAGACCCATCCGGGCCGCCTCGTCCTCGATCCGGCGCAGCAGGCCGGCGATCTGCTCCGGAGCGCGGGCCGCGCCCTGCCGGTACAGCTCGGCGAAGCCACGGATGATGGTCAGCGGGGTCCGCAGCTCGTGCGAGGCGTCCGCGACGAACTGCCGCATCCGCTCCTCGGAGCGCCGGGCCCGCCCCTCGGACGCCTGGGCTGCGGCCGCCGCGTCCCGGGCGCTGCTCTCCGCCGAACGGGCGGCCGTCTCGGACGCCGCCCGGGCGGTGAACGCGGCCTCGATCTGGGTGAGCATCGCGTTCAGGGCGCGGGACAGTCGACCCAGCTCGGAGGTCGGGTGCTCCTGACCCTGCTCGGGGTCGGGCACCCGGCGGGTGAGGTCGCCGCCGGCGATGGCGGCGGCGGTCTGCTCGATCTCGACGAGGGGCTTGAGGCTGGTCCGGACGATCGCCGCGCCGACCGAGGCCAGCATGATCAGCACCGCGCCGCCGACCAGCAGGTCGATCCAGACGAGCTGTTTCACGGCCAGGTCCACGTCGGTGAGGTGCTGACCGATGGCGGCGAGCTGGCCGTTGGGCAGCTCGGTGTAGAGCATCCGCCACCGCACGTGGCTGTCCCGGGCGCGGACGGTGAAGGGCTTACCCTCCAGCTTCTCGAAACCGGCGGCATCGGACGGCCACGACGGCAGGTCGCCGACGTCGAAACGCTTGTCGTCGTAGACGGTGACCCGACCGCCGTTCGGGCTGGCGACCACCACCACGTAGTCGGTCGGGACGCCGAGACGCCCCTGCTGTGCCGTCACCACGGCGCTCTCGATGGTGCGCGCGGAGCCGATCAGCTCATTGTCGACCTGGCCAACCAGGTAGTTACGCAGGAAGAACGTGGTCAGCGAGCTGATCACGAGCAGCGCGGCGGCGACCAGCAGCAGCACCGCGGTCACCAGCTTCACCCGCAGCGGAACGCTACGAACGCGACCCTTCGCCTGCTGGACCGGGTTCACGCCGCCGGCTTGCGCAGCACGTACCCCACGCCGCGGAGGGTGTGGATCAGCCGGGGCTGACCGGTGTCGACCTTGCGGCGCAGATAGGAGATGTAGGACTCGACGATGTTGTCGTCGCCCCGGAAGTCGTAGTTCCAGACGTGGTCGAGGATCTGCGCCTTGGACAGCACCCGGTTGGCGTTGAGCATCAGGTAACGCAGCAGCTTGAACTCGGTCGGCGAGAGCTGCACCCGCTGCCCGGCCCGGTGCACCTCGTGGGTCTCCTCGTCCAGCTCAAGGTCGGCGAAGGTGAGCCGGGACGGGGCCTGCTCGCCGGTGGTGGTGCGTCGCAGCACGGCGCGGATCCGCGCGGTCAGCTCCTCCAGGCTGAACGGCTTGGTGACGTAGTCGTCGCCGCCCAGGGTGAGCCCGCGAATCTTGTCGTCCGTGGCGTCCCGCGCGGTCAGGAAGACCACCGGGGTACGCGTGCCGCCCTCCCGCAGCATCCGGATGACCTCGAAGCCGTCCAGGTCCGGCAGCATCACGTCGAGCACGACGAGGTCGGGCCGGTGGTCCTTGGCGGCGTTCAGGGCAGCGCTGCCGCTGGTCGCGGTGGCCACGTCGAAGCCCGCGAAGCGCAGGCTCGCGGAGAGCAGTTCGAGGATGTTCGGGTCGTCCTCGACGACGAGAAGTCGCGCCTCGGTCTGGGTAGCGGACATGGGCCCAATCATCGGTGAACTCACTGCACCGGCGCTGGACGCTTCCTGGAAAAATCCTGTGAGTCGCCGACCGGTCAGCGCAGCAGCCGGCGCAGCCCGTCCAGGGCGCCGTCGAGCAGCCGGATCGCCGTACGCAGTTGAGTGTCGCTGAACTGTCGCGCCCGCGCCAGACGGCCCACCTCGGCGGTGAACGCGGCCAGCCGCTTGTCGAACTCGTCGAGCAGGGCGGCGCGTGGCGCGTCGTCCGGCGGGGGTCGGTACGGCGACGCGGGCGGTACCCACCGCGCACGTCGGGTCTGGCGGGTGGCCTCGCTCAGCTCCCGCTTGAGGTCACGCGTCGAGCCACGCACCTCGCTGCGGATCTCGCCGGCCAGGGTGGAGAGGTCCGCCACCGAGGCCGCGATGTCCGCCTCCAACGCGGCCAGCTCACCGGCCCGCTGGCGCAGCTCGTCGAGGCCGGCGTCGGTGATGCCGTACGTCTTGCGCCCTCCGGCGGCGGTGTGGGTGACCAGCCCCTCGGCCTCCAGCCGTTGCAGCCGGGGGTAGATGGTGCCGGCGCTGGGCGCGTAGAGCCCGAGGAACCGGTCTTCCAGGAGGCGGATCAGCTCGTAGCCGTGCTTGGGGCCGTCGTCGAGGAGCTTGAGCAGGTAGAGCCGGAGCCGCCCGTGGCTGAACACGGCGGTCACGGCAGCTCCTCGGAATCGGCGTCGACCGCCCGGGCGAGCAGGGCGATGCTGCCCGAGGTGGCGGAGGCCCAGAGTTTACCGTCACCGCTGCCGAGCACCCCCTCGCTGTTCGGCAGCGGGTATGTCGAGCTGCGCACCTGCGCGAAACCGCTGGTGATCCGGCCGGCGGCGGTGTTCAGCCGGACGGAGAGGTCGCTGTCCTCGCGGACCCGGACAGTGATGCTGCCGGAGATCGTGGTGAGCCGGATGTCGCTGCGGCGGGGGTTGTCCAGGTCGCAGGTGATGGCGCCGGAGACGGTCTGCGCCCGGACCCGTTCGGCGGCGCTGTCGGCGAGGACCACCTCCCCGGAGACGGTCTCCAGGGTGAGGTCGCCGCGGACGCCCAGCGCCTCCACCGGCCCCGAGGTGATCTTCGCGGAGGTGGTGCCGCGCAGCCCCATGAGGGTGATCTGACCCGCGGCGACGTCGACCGTGGTCTGCCGGCGCAGCCCGGAGACGACCACCGAGCCGGCGCCCAGTCCCAGGTCGGCGAGGACGTCGGCGGGCGCGGCCACCGAGACGTCCACCCGGGGGAAACGGTGGATCGCCCAGAGCCCGCGCAGGAAGCCCGACCATCCCCACTCGCGCTCCTGGCGGATGCTGAGGCGACCGTCGGAGTGGTCGATCAGGACCGGCCGACGACCGACCTGGGTGATGTCGATCCGGGTCGGCCCGTCGGCGGCGACCACGTTCAGCCGTCCGCTGACGAGGCGGACGTCCAGCCTGGTGACCGGGCCGTCCAAGGTGAGCCGCCGAGGCGTCTCGACCGTCCATCCGGCCATGGCTGTGCTCCTTCCAACGGCGCACCGGGGCGCGCCTCCCGAGGAGACAATAACGCGATACATCGCGATATGACAAGACTGTCGCGAGATGTGGTGCAGCGTCCGCCAAGATCCGCACAGTCTCCCGGATGTGTTGCTGCCTCAGGCGCCCGGGAAGCAGCAAGAACCCTGTCGTTGCGCGGATCTTGACGGGCGTTTCCACCCGCAGGCGGGGTCGCGCGCGGGCGGGTTCGCGCGCGGGCGGGATCGGCGCGCGGGCGGGATCGGCGCGCGGGCGGGATCGGCGCGCCGGTAGGGATCGGCGCGCCGGTAGGGGGCCAGCGCGCAGGCGGGATCGGCGCGCCGGTAGGGGGCCAGCGCGCAGGCGGGATCGGCTCAGGCGGCCAGGTCCAACTCCCGGCCAGGGTGAGGTGTCGACGCCGAGACGGCCGGGGGCAGGGTGGCGACCGGCCGCAGCCGGGTTCGCGTCGGGACGGCCGCCACCAGGTGTACGGCCGATTCGGCGGCCCGGGCCAGCAACCGCCGGTCGGCGTCCTGCCCCGGGTGCAGCGCGGCGGCGATCGTCACCGAGACCACCAGGTGCCGGGCCGCGACCACCCGGGCCACCGAGCGCAGCAGGGTGTCCGCGCCGAGGAAGGCGGCGACAGTGGTGCACGCCCCGGTGTCCGCGCACCGGTACCCGAGCCGCAGCGGCACCACCGGAGCGCCCGCGTCGATGGCCGCCTGGAACATGGCCGGACGGAAGCCGCCCCCGGGGCGACACTCGGCCGCGCCGTCCCCGGCACACCAGGTCGTACCCTCGGGGAAGACCGCGACCGAGCGGCCGGCGCGCAGCGCGTCGGCGAGCCGGCGCACGGTGGCGGGCAGCGCCCGCGGCCGGGACCGGTCCACGAAGACCGTGCCCGCCGCGGCGGCCAGCAGCCCGACCACCGGCCACGACCGGATCTCCCGCTTCGCCACCATCCGGGTGGGCGCGACCGCCAGGACGGCGAGGATGTCCAGCCACGAGACGTGGTTGGCGACCAGCAGCGCGCGCCGCCGGGGCAGCCGCCCCCTGATCACCAGCCGGACGCCGAACGCGCGCACGGTGCCGCGGGCCCAGCCGCGCAGCACGGCCTGCCGCTCGGGCGCCGGCAGCACGGGCAGCAGCAAAGCCACGCCCACCCCGGCCAGCAGCATGCCGCCCGCCGCGACCAGCCGGAGCACCCGACGGGCCACCGGCACGGTGGACACCTCGCCGGCCGTCGGCAGGCAGTCGTCGTCGCAGCCCGACGAGGGTCGCCACAGGTCGTGCGCCACGACGCTCACCGCTCGTCCCCGCCCAGGAAGTGTCGCAGGTAGCGCGGGTTCATCCGGTCCAGGGAGAAGAGCACATAGAAGTCCGCGCACCCGAAGTCGGGGTCGTACGACGGTTCGCCGCAGATCCACGCGCCGAGTCGTAGGTAGCCGCGCAGCAGCGGTGGCACCGCCACGCGAGCAGCCGGCTCGGCGTCGGCGGCAGGGGCGGCCAGGGCTGCGGCCGGCTCGGCGAACCACGGGCGCAGCGGGCGAACCCGCAACGGCGGAGGCGACAGGTGTCGGGCCTGGGCCTGGGCCCACACCCCGGCGACCGTCCGACCGCCGTCGTCGACCGGCACGGAGGCGCAGCCGCCGAGCCAGCGGGAGCCGCGCAGGTGCAGGTAGCGGGTGAGCCCCGCCCACATCAGGTTGATCACCGCACCGGAGCGGTGGTCCGGGTGCACGCAGGACCGGCCCGTCTCGACGAGGTCGTCGCGGAGCGGGTCCAGCGCACCGAGGTCGAACTCGCTCTCGGCGTACCGCCGGTCGGTACGCCCCGGCGGCAGCAGTCGGTACGTGCCGACCACCTGTCCGGTGCTGTCCTCCCGGACGATGAGGTGGTCGCAGTGGGCGTCGAAGGGGTCCACGTCCAGCCCGGCTCCGCCGGGCAGGAGGGTGGCGCCCAACTCGGTGGCGAACACCTCGTGGCGCAGGCGTTGCGCGGCCGCGACCTGGGTGGGGTCGTCGGCGATCAGCAGGGTGTATCCGCTGGTCGTCAGTGGCGTGCCAGCGACATGCAGAACGGCCATGGGATCTGTGTAAGGGCCCTGGGTGCCATCGGTGGGCACCGCTGGTGTCGGACGGATGAACGCCGGCCGGCGGATGCCCGCGAGGTGTGCCCGTGCGAGGCTGCGGGACGGTCGGCGACGATGCCGTCCACGCCCCCACGGAGGTCACCCATGCGCATCGAGTCCCGCTACAACGGGCCCACCGGCTCCGGTAACGGCGGCTGGAGCGCCGGACTCTTCGCCGCCGCGGCGGGGCCGGGCCCGGTCGAGGTGACACTGCGTCGGCCACCGCCGCTGGAGACGGCGCTGACCCTCGTCGACGGCGAGGTTCGGGACCCCGCCGGCGAGCTGGTGGACGAGGTCCGACCGGCGGGTGTCGTGAACGCCGTCGTACCGCCGGTCGACGCCGCGACGGCGGTGGAGGCGGCCACCCGCTACCCCGGGTTCGCGGCGCACCCGTACCCCGGATGTTTCGTCTGTGGTCCGAGCCGGACAGACGGGCTGCGGATCTTCCCCGGGCGGCTGCCGGACGGCCGGACCGCCGCGCCGTTCCGCGCGCCCGGGCAGGTCAGCGACGCCACCGTCTGGGCCGCGCTGGACTGCCCCGGCGGCTGGACGGTGCTCGCGCCGGAGCGCCCGTACCTGCTCGGCCGGATCGCCGCCGTGGTCACCGCCCGGCCGGCGCCCGGCGACGAGTGCGTGGTGACCGGCGCGCTGATCGGCGTCGACGGCCGCAAGGCGCTGGTGCACACCAGCCTGTACGGCCCGGACGGCGCGCTGCTCGGCGCGGCCCGGGCCACCTGGATCGCCCGCTGAGGCCCCCGTCGTCATCCTCGGGAAGGAGCGCGTCCGCCCGGAGTAGGACCACGCCGTAGGTACCCGGCCTGATTGACCTTGTTGCTCCGTACCGTCACGCTGTGCCACGGCGTACCTCGACGCCACACGGGAGGAGAACGATGACTGACGGGCAGCGAAGCCCCACCAGCGACGGTCAGATCGTGGTGTCCGGTCTGACGAAGCAGTACAAGAACGTGCGGGCGGTGAACAACCTGTCCTTCACCGTGGCACCGGGGCGGGTGACCGGCTTCCTCGGCCCGAACGGCGCCGGCAAGACCACCACGCTGCGCATGCTGCTGAACCTGGTCACACCGACCGGGGGTACGGCGACCATCAGCGGTCACCGCTACGCCGACCTGGCCGACCCGCTGCGGCACGTGGGCGCGATCCTGGAGGCGTCCAGCGCGCACAAGGGCCGCACCGGCATCAACCACCTGCGGGTGATCTGCGCGGCGGCCGGTCTGCCCAAGCAGCGGGCCGACGAGGTGCTGGAGCTGGTCGGGCTGACCCCGGCGGCGAAGCGCAAGTTCAAGGGCTACTCGCTGGGCATGAAGCAGCGGCTCGGTATCGCCGCCGCGATGCTCGGTGACCCCCGGGTGCTGATCCTCGACGAGCCGGCCAACGGGTTGGACCCGGAGGGCATCCGGTGGATGCGTGGGTTCCTCAAGAACCTCGCCCACGAGGGCCGTACGGTGCTGGTCTCCAGCCACCTGCTGTCGGAGATGCAGCTGCTCGCCGACGACGTGGTGATCATCGCGGCCGGGCAGCTCGTCCGGCAGGGGCCGGTCGAGCAGGTGCTCGGGTCGATGGCGCAGGGCGCCCAGGTCCGGGTCCGCACCCCGCAGGCCGAGGCGCTGACCACCGCGCTGAAGGCGCAGTCGGCCACGGTCACCACGGACGAGCATGGCGTCCTGCTGGTCTCCGGGGTGGACGCCCCGACGATCGGCCGGGCTGCCCTGGCCGCCGGCGTGGAGCTGCACGAACTGACCACCGAACGGCCCGACCTGGAACGGGTCTTCCTGGAGCTGACGGCCGGAAAGGCGGGCATCCGATGAACCTGGTCCGATCCGAGCTGCTCAAGATCCGTACCACCAACACGTGGTGGATCTTCGCGCTGATCAGCTTGCCGCTGTGGGCGCTCACGCTGCTCATCAACTGGTTGCAGGCCGACGCCCTCACCAGCACCAACCCCGCGGAGGTGGGTGACCAGGCCGCCCAGTTCGAGGCCGCGGCCACTCCCGACGCGCTCTCGTCGAACCTGTTCACCACCGGGCAGTTCTTCGGCCTGCTGATCATCATGTTGCTCGGGATCATCGTGGTGACCAGCGAGTTCTTCCACCAGACGGTCACCACCACGTTCCTCACCCAGCCGCACCGCACCGCGGTGATGATCGCCAAGCTGGTCGCGGCGGGCGTGCTGGCGCTGCTGTTCTGGCTGGTCACCACCGTGCTCAACCTGATCGCCGGGTCGGCGGTGCTGAGCGCGGTCGGGATGGACTCGCAACTGGGCAACGACGCGGCCTGGCGGGCCATCGGGCTGAACCTGCTCGCGTACCTGCTGTGGGCGGTGTTCGGCGTCGGCATCGGCGTGCTGATCCGCAGCCAGATCGGCGCGACCGTGACCGGCATCCTGCTCTACCTGGGCGGCTCGATCGGTGCGGCCGTGGTGATCGCCATCCTGGCCGACCGCTGGGGTGACTGGATCAACAACCTGCAACTGCTGGTGCCGTCGTTGGCCTCCTCGCTGATGGTCACCGGGACGGACATCCCCGGCAACCCGCCGCGCTGGGCCGGCGCGGCGGTGCTGATCGGGTACGCGGTGGTCACCGGCGTGGCCGGCGCCCTGCTGATCCGTCGGCGCGACATCTCCTGACCGACCGGACTCCGGGGTGGCGGCGGCACGGCCGCCACTCCGGAACCGCCGGTCCGTCACCCGCCCGGACAGCCCTGGCCGCCGCTGACGGGTATGCACTGGGTGATCCGCGGGGCCGGCTCCTGGTCGGCAGGGAGGTGCCCGGTAAGCACCGCCATGCTCCTGCCGTAGCACCCCGTGCCCCGTGTTGATCCATGGGCCCGATCCTCGCGGAGGAGGGCCCTCGGACATCCGTAGGGATACTCAGTCCCGCCGTAGCAGCCGACCGCGATCACCGCAGGGGTTGCCGAACTTCTGGCATCTTCTGTGAATCCGGCCACCCGACCGAGGCGGAAATGCCGGGGCGATCCGTACGGCGTAGCCTGGGAGTCGTTCTGTCCGTCCTCCTTGACCGGGCGCGGCGGACACCGCGTGACACACAAACCCGCGTGAAAGAGGCGATTACCGGCCGTGTCGACCCAGCAGACTTCGCAGGAGAACCCACTGGCGGGTTTCGGCCCGAACGAGTGGATCGTCGAGGAGATGTACCAGCGGTACGTCGCCGACCCCACGAGCGTCGATTCGGCCTGGCACGACTTCTTCGCCGACTACCGACCAGCGCCGGGCGCCGCGACACCGCGCGGGGCGGAGAGCGCCGGCAAGCCGGCCGCCGCCCCCGAGCCGGACGGCCAGCCGGAGGCGGCAGCCACGGTGAGCCAGCCGGCCGCCGCGCAGCCGAGTGCCAAGCCGGCGGCGAAGGCACCCGCGCCGACCGCCGCCACCCCGGCCAAGAGCGCCCCGGCGCCGGCCAAGGAGACCCCGGCCAAGCCGGCCGCGAAGGCGCCCGCGCCGAGCTCCGACGGCCCGCAGACCACGCCGCTGCGGGGTGTCGCCGCGAAGATCGTCCAGAACATGGACGCCTCGCTGAGCGTGCCGACCGCGACCAGCGTGCGCGCGGTCCCGGCGAAGCTGCTGGTCGACAACCGCATCGTGATCAACAACCACCTCGCCCGTGGGCGGGGTGGCAAGGTCAGCTTCACCCACCTGGTCGGCTACGCGATGGTTCGCGCGCTGGTCGAGCACCCCGAGATGAACAACTCGTTCGCCGAGGCCAACGGCAAGCCGGCCGTGATCCGCCCGGCGCACGTCAACCTCGGCATCGCCATCGACCTGGCCAAGCCGGACGGCAGCCGCAACCTGGTGGTCCCCTCCATCAAGGGCTGCGAGCAGATGGACTTCCGGCAGTTCTGGCAGGCGTACGAGGACGTGGTCCGGCGGGCGCGGCGCAACGAGCTGACCATGGAGGACTACAGCGGCACCACGATCTCGCTGACCAACCCGGGCGGCATCGGCACCGTGCACTCGATGCCGCGGCTCATGCAGGGGCAGAGCGCGATCATCGGCGTCGGCGCGATGGAGTACCCGGCCCCCTACCAGGGCATGTCCGAGGCCACCCTCGCCGAGCTGGCCGTCAGCAAGATCATCACGCTGACCAGCACGTACGATCACCGGATCATCCAGGGTGCGCAGTCCGGCGAGTTCCTCAAGGTGATGCACCAACTGATCCTGGGCGAGCGCGGCTTCTACGACCAGATCTTCACCTCGCTGCGCATCCCGTACGAGCCGGTGCGCTGGATGCGGGACGTGGCCGTCAACTCCGAGGGTCAGATCAACAAGACCGCCCGGGTGCACGAGCTGATCCACGCGTACCGTGTGCGCGGTCACCTGATGGCCGACACCGACCCGCTCGAGTTCAAGATCCGCAAGCACCCCGACCTGGACGTCCTCCAGCACGGGCTGACCCTGTGGGACCTGGACCGCGAGTTCCCGGTCAACGGCTTCGCCGGCCGGCAGCGGATGAAGCTGCGCGAGATCCTCGGCGTGCTGCGCGACTCGTACTGCCGCCGGGTCGGCATCGAGTACATGCACATCCAGGACCCGGAGGAGCGGCGCTGGATCCAGGAGCGGATCGAGCGCAAGTACGAGAAGCCGTCGGCCGACGAGCAGAAGCACGTGCTCAACCGGCTCAACGCCGCCGAGGCGTTCGAGACCTTCCTCCAGACCAAGTACGTCGGCCAGAAGCGCTTCTCGCTGGAGGGCGGCGAGTCGCTGATCCCGCTGCTCGGTGAGATGTTGGAGTCCTCCGCCGAGAACGGGCTGGACGAGGTCGTCATCGGCATGGCCCACCGGGGCCGGCTCAACGTGCTGGCCAACATCGTCGGCAAGCCGTACGAGAAGATCTTCTCGGAGTTCGAGGGCCACCTGGACCCGCGCTCCACGCAGGGCTCCGGCGACGTGAAGTACCACCTGGGCCAGAACGGCAAGTTCACCACCCCGGACGGCGCGCACGCCGTGAAGGTGTCGGTGGTGGCGAATCCGTCGCACCTGGAGGCCGTCGACCCGGTGCTGGAGGGCATCGTCCGGGCCAAGCAGGACCGGATCGACCTCAAGCTGGAGGGCTACACCGTGCTGCCGCTGGCGGTGCACGGTGACGCCGCGTTCGCCGGGCAGGGTGTGGTCGCCGAGACGCTCAACCTGTCGCAGCTGCGCGGCTACCGCACCGGCGGCACCGTGCACGTGGTGGTCAACAACCAGGTCGGCTTCACCACCGCCCCGGAATACAGCCGGTCCAGCCTCTACAGCACCGACGTGGCCCGGATGATCCAGGCGCCGATCTTCCACGTCAACGGCGACGACCCGGAGGCCGTGGTCCGGGTGGCCCGGCTGGCCTTCGAATACCGGCAGGCGTTCAACAAGGACGTCGTGATCGACATGGTCTGCTACCGCCGGCGCGGCCACAACGAGGGCGACGACCCGTCGATGTCCAACCCTCAGATGTACAAGATCATTGACTCGAAGCGTTCGGTGCGCAAGCTCTACACCGAGGAGCTGATCGGTCGCGGCGACATCACCGTGGAGGACGCCGAGGAGCTGCTGCGCGACTACCAGGCGCAGCTCGAGAAGGTCTTCAAGGCCACCCGGGACGCCGCTGCCGCGCCGCGCCAGCTCAACCGGCCGCGCCGCGAGGAGGAGCCGGAGCCGGCGGTCGACACCGCCACCGACGCCGCCGTCGTCAAGGCGGTCGGCGAGGCGCACATCAACCTGCCGGAGGGCTTCACCCCGCACAAGCGCATCCAGCAGTTGCTCGACCGGCGGGCCAAGATGTCCGTCGAGGGCAACATCGACTGGGGCTTCGGCGAGATCATCGCGTTCGGGGCGCTGCTGCACGACGGCGTCACGGTCCGGCTCGCCGGGCAGGACTCGCGTCGCGGCACCTTCGTCCAGCGGCACGCCTCGGTGGTCGACTCCCGCACCGGCGACGACTACCTGCCGCTGAAGTCGCTCACCGGAGACGGTGAACGCTCCCGGTTCTTCGTCCACGACTCGCTGCTCAGCGAGTACGCGGCGATGGGCTTCGAGTACGGCTACTCGGTGGAGAACGTCAACGCGCTGGTCGCCTGGGAGGCCCAGTTCGGTGACTTCGTCAACGGCGCCCAGTCGGTGATCGACGAGTTCATCTCGTCCGGCGAGGTGAAGTGGGGCCAGCGCTCCGCCGTCACCCTGCTGCTGCCGCACGGTCACGAGGGTCAGGGCCCGGACCACACCTCCGGCCGCCCGGAGCGGTTCCTGCAGATGTGCGCAGAGGACAACATGCGGGTCGCCATCCCGACGACCCCGGCGAACTACTTCCACCTGCTGCGCCGCCAGGCCCTCTCGCCGAAGCGCAAGCCGCTCGTGGTGTTCACGCCCAAGTCGCTGCTGCGGCACAAGCTCTGCGTCTCCCCGGTGGAGGACTTCACCACCGGCACCTTCCAGCCGGTGCTGCGCGACACGGCCGCACCGGCGCCGGAGGAGGTGAAGCGGGTGCTGCTCTGCTCCGGCAAGGTCTACTACGACCTGTTCCAGGCCCGGCAGGAGCGCGGCGTCACCGACACCGCGATCCTCCGGATCGAGCAGCTGTACCCGCTGCCGGTGGAGGAGATCCGCGCCGCTCTGGCGCAGTACCCGAATGCGGAGGACTTCGCCTGGGTGCAGGAGGAGCCGGCCAACCAGGGCGCCTGGTCGTTCGTCGCGCTCAACCTGCTGGAGCACCTCACCGACGTGCGGCTGCGGCGGATCTCCCGCCCGGCCGCGGCGGCCCCGGCGGTCGGCTCGGCCAAGACCCACGAGGTCGAGCAGACCGCGCTCATCGAGGCGGCACTCCCCCGCCCGTGACCTGACCGCACCGCGACAGCCGGGGCAGGGCCGTTCCCACGGTCCTGCCCCGGCTCGCGTCGGTCCATCCGATCACCGAACCGCCCGGCGCGTGCCGGGCCGAGCACGAGGACGTACGCCGTGTACTTCACCGACCGTGGCATCGAGGAACTGGTCGAACGCCGGGGCGACGAGCAGGTGACCCTGGAGTGGCTGGGCGAGCGCCTGCGCGACTTCGTCGACCTCAACCCCGACTTCGAAACCCCCATCGAACGCCTGGCCACCTACCTGGCCCGCCTGGACGACCCCGACGACGAAGACGCCTGAGTCCACGGCCACCCCGTGGCCCTCGGCGGGGACCGGCTTGACGCTGCTGGCGAGGGGTCGGCACCTGTGTCGTGCGTCCTTTGCTCTGCTTCAACGGGCGCAACGGCGCGCGTCCGATATCCGGACACCAGGTGTTGCGCGGGTTGAAGCAGAGCAAAGGAGGACCTGAACACCTCGCCGACCGGCCGGCGAAATGCGCGAACTCGGGTCCCTTCTCAGCCCACGCGGTTCGGCACACTCGCGATCTTCTAGGGTGGGGGCTGTGGCTCGCAGCGTGTATTTGACCAGCGTGGGTTCGGGCGGAGGCAAGTCGACCATCGCCCTCGGACTGGCCGAGTTGTTGTCGCGGCAGGTCGGGCGGATCGGTGTGTTCCGGCCGCTGGTGGCCGACGTCGGGCCCGACCCGATCCTCGCCCTGCTCAGCGAGCGGTACCGGGTCGAGGTGCCGATCGGCGAGCTGGCCGGGGCCACCTACACGGAGGCAGCCGCGCTGGTGGCCGACGGCCGCCGCGAGGAGCTGATCTCCGCGATCGTGGAGCGGTACCGGGCGGTGGAACGGCAGTGCTCGGCGGTCGTCGTCGTCGGTAGCGACTTCGACGAGCCGGGAGACCCGGCGCACCCCCGCGAGCTGGCCTTCAACGCCCGGTTGGCCACGGAGTTCGGCAGCGTCGTGGTGCCGGTGGTGGACGGCTACGAGCAGGAGCCGGCGGCCGTCGCGGCGGCCATGCGCGGGGCGTACCACGATGTGGCCGACCTGGGCGCGACAGTGCTCGCGGTGATCGCCAACCGGGTGCCCGGGCCGATGACGCTGCCGGAGCTGCCGGTGCCCGCGTACGCCATCCCGGAGGTGCCGAGCGTGTCGGCGCCGACGGTGGCCGAGGTGGCGGCGGCGCTCGGCGCCACCCTGCTCGCCGGGGACGACGCCGCGCTCGGCCGGGACGTGCTGGACTTCGTGGTCGGCGCGGCGCACGTGCCGACCCTGTTGGGCCACCTCACCGAGGGGGCGCTGGTGATCACCCCCGGCGACCGGGCCGACCTGCTCGTCGCCGCCAGCGCGGCGCACGTGGCCGGGCAGGTGTCGGTGGCCGGATTGGTGCTCACCCTGGGCGAGCAGCCCGATCCCCGGGTGATGCGGCTGGTGGAGGGTCTGAACACCGGCCTGGCGGTGCTGTCCGTGAGCAGCGACAGCTACGACACGGTCGAGGCGTCCAGCCGGATCGAGGGGCGGCCCAGCGTGGCCAACCCGCGCAAGGTGGAGGCCGCGCTGGGCGCGTTTGAGCGCTGCGTGGACACCGATGACCTGGCCCGCCGGCTACGGGTCAGCCGATCGACGCGGGTCACCCCGCTGATGTTCGAGAACGAGCTGATCGACCGGGCCCGCTCGCAGCGCCGCCACCTGGTGCTCCCCGAGGGCACCGACGAGCGGATCCTGCGGGCGGCGGAGATCCTGCTGCGCCGGGGCGTGGCCGACCTGACGCTGCTCGGCCGTCCCGACGACATCGCCCGCCGTACCCGTGAGCTGGGCATCGACCTCGGCGACGCGCGGCTCGTCGACCCGACCACCAGCGGGTGGCACGACGAGTTCGCCGCCGAGTACGCGCGGTTGCGCGCCCACCGGGGGGTCACCGCCGAGCTGGCGTACGACATCGTGGCCCAGCCCAACTACTTCGGCACGCTCATGGTGGCCACCGGGCACGCCGACGGCATGGTCTCCGGCGCCACGCACACCACCGCCGCCACCATCCGACCCGCCTTCGAGATCATCCGTACCGTCCCGGACGTCTCGGTGGCCTCCAGCGTCTTCTTCATGCTGCTCCGCGACCGGGTCCTGGTCTACGGCGACTGCGCGGTGAACCGCGCCCCGGACGCGGCCCAGCTCGCCGACATCGCGATCTCGTCGGCAGACACCGCCGCACGGTTCGGCATCGAGCCCCGGGTGGCCATGCTGTCGTACTCCACCGGCAGTTCCGGCGCGGGCGCCGACGTGAAAAAAGTCGCCGAGGCCACCGCGATCGTCCGGGAACGCCGGCCCGACCTGCTGGTCGAGGGACCGATCCAGTACGACGCGGCGATCGACCCGGCGGTGGCGGCGACCAAACTGCCGGACAGCCCGGTCGCCGGGCACGCCACGGTCTTCATCTTTCCCGACCTGAACACGGGCAACAACACGTACAAGGCGGTGCAGCGCTCCGCCGGGGCGATCGCCGTCGGCCCGGTGTTGCAGGGCCTGCGCCGGCCGGTGAACGACCTGTCCCGGGGCGCGCTGGTGCCGGACATCGTGAACACGGTGGCGATCACCGCCATCCAGGCTGCCGCCGGGGAGGCGTCATGAGTCGGGTACTGGTGCTCAACTGCGGGTCGTCGTCGGTGAAGTGGCGGCACTACGACGGGGACGACACGCTCGGCCAGGGCACCGTCGAGCGGGTCGGCGAGCCCGGCGGCGGCCCGGCGGACCACGCCGGCGCGGTCCGGCAGATCCTGGACGGGCTGGACCTGGGCGGGCTTACGGCCATCGGGCACCGGGTCGTGCACGGCGGCCGGACGTTCACCGCCCCGATGCTCGTCGACGACGCGGTGCTGGCCGCGATCAAGGACCTGTTCCCGCTCGCCCCGCTGCACAACCCGGCAAACCTGGCCGGCATCGAGGTGGCCCGGGCGGCCCTGCCGGACGTACCGCAGGTCGCCGTCTTCGACACGGCGTTCCACCACACCCTGCCGGAGGCCGCCGCGACCTACGCGATCGACCGGGACACTGCCGAGCGGTACGACATCCGCCGGTACGGCTTCCACGGCACCTCGCACGCGTACGTCTCCCGGCGTACCGCCGAGCTGCTGGGCCGCCCGTACGAGCAGCTCAACACGATCACCCTGCACCTGGGCAACGGGGCGAGCGCCTGCGCAGTCGCCGGTGGCCGCAGCGTCGCCACCTCGATGGGTATGTCGCCCCTCGAAGGGCTGGTCATGGGCACCCGCAGCGGCGACCTCGACCCCACGGTGATCTTCCACCTGTGGCGGGAGGGCGGCCTGTCGGTCGACGAAATCGACGACCTGCTCAACCACCGCAGCGGCCTGCTCGGCCTGACCGGCGCCAACGACATGCGCGAGGTGCTGCAACGCCGGGCCGCCGGGGACCGGGCCGCCGCGCTGGCCTTCGACGTCTACTGCCGGCGAATCACCGGGTACGTCGGGGCGTACTACGCGCTGCTCGGCCACGTCGACGCGATCGCGTTCACCGCCGGGGTGGGCGAGCACGCCGCGCCGGTGCGGTCCGCCGCGCTGGCCGGCCTGGAACGGCTCGGCATCAGCGTGGACGACACCCGCAACGACGGCGAGGGCGACCGGGTGATCTCGCCCGACGGCGCCGAGGTGAGCGTCTGCGTCATCCGCACCGACGAGGAACGGGAGATCGCCCGGCAGACCCGGGACGTGGTCGGGACGACCTGAGGCCGCCCCGACCCGCCCGATCAGCGCCTTGCCACGCGGATGGTCAGGGCCTTGCCACGCGGGCTGGTCAGCTCATTGCCAACCAGGCGACGACGGCCACCAGCAGCACGACGACCACCGCACCGACGATGAGCGGCAGCCGGGACGGCGCGTCGGCCGGGCCGGTGGCCTCCGGCGTCTGGTTGAAGGCGCGGAACGCCTCGGTGTTGCCGCTGGGGTCGGTGTAATTCTCAGCCATGCCGGTGACCCTAGCGAAGCCGTACCCGACGCACCGCCCCCACCTCCGCGATCCCATCGAACCGGCCGGCGGAGGTGACCCGACCGGGCGGCGGGCAGAGCCGGGCCGGACGGCGGGGCGCGGTGCGCGTCCCGACACCGACGGTGGGACGGGGCGCACGGCTGGTCGCCCTCCGCGCCCTGCCGCAGCTGGAGGACCCGCTCAAGGGCACCACGTTCACCCTGGCGGTGATCGGGCCCGTACACCCCGCCCAAGCCCTCCGGCCCGCACCGTCGGACGGGGCACAATTGAGTCCATGCCCCGACGCGTCACTCCCGCACTGATGGCCAGCATCGTGCTCATCGCCGGCCTGGTCGGCTGCTCAGCGGACACCCGCCCGAGCGCGAGCGGGCAGACGCCGCCGGCCGAGCCGACGACCGCCGCCGCGTCGACCCCGAAGGTCGCCGCCGGAGTGGCCCCGAAGAACACCTTCGCGGTGGGCGTACGCCAACTCAAGCTGAACCGGGACGGCCGGGTGCTGCCGACGACGCTCTGGTACCCGGCGGCCGGGCAGTCCGGCGGCGCGCCCAAGCGGTCGGCGACGGCCGCCGAGGGCCGGTTCCCGGTGGTGATGTTCAGTCACGGCCTGGGTGGGCGACCGGACGACTATGCCAAGCTGCTGACCCGCTGGGCGGCGGCCGGTTTCGTGGTGGCCGCGCCGACGTTCCCGCACACTTCCAAGGGCACCGACAACAACGTCCTCGACGTGCTCAACCAGCCGGCCGACGTGTCGTACGCGCTGGACCAGGTGTTGGCGCTGGACGGCACGGCCGGCGACGGACTACGCAGCCGGTTGGACGGCGAGCGCGTGGCTGCGGCCGGGCACTCGGCCGGTGGGGTGACGACCATCGGCCTCTTCACCGCCGGTCGGGACGAGCGGCTGGACGCGGGTGTGGTGTTCGCTGGCACGGCGCTCGGGGTGGGCACCGCGTTCGCCGGTGCGGCCGCGCCGCAACTGTTCGTGCACGGCGAGCTGGACGAGGTGGTCGACTACGCGGCGGGCAAGGCGGCGTACGACAAGGTGCCCTGGCCGAAGGCGCTGCTCAGCCTGCCCAAGGGCGACCACGGGCGGGCGCTGCTCGGCGACACCGCGACGCTGCGGGTCGTCTCGGACACGTCCGTCGAGTTCCTGCGCTGGTCGCTGTACGGCGATGCGGAGGCCAGGAAGCGCATCTCCACCGATGCGACGCGCGGCGACATCGCCACCTTCGACGACCACCTCTGAACCACGCCCAAGATCCGCGCAGCATCAGGGATAGTGCTGCCTCAGCGCGCCGGGACGCAGCAGTTTCCCCGAAGTTGCGCGGATCTTCGCGAGCCGAGGCGAGGCGGGGCGGGCCGGGCCGGGGGCGAGGGCGGGCCGGGCCGGGGGCGAGGCGGGCCGGGGCGGGGGCGGGGCCGCGGTCAGGCCGTGTGGTCGACGACGATCTTGCCGAAGGCTTCGCCGGAGTGCAGGCGGGCAAAGGCGTCCTCGACCCGGCTGAACGGGATCACGCTGTCCACCACCGGGCGGACCTCGTTCTCGGCGCAGAACGCCAGCAGCTCGTACAGCTCCCCGGGGGTGCCCATCGACGTGCCCAGGATCTCCAACTGCATGGCGAAGAGCCGGCGCAGGTTGACCGACGGCTGGTGGCCGGCGGTGGCGCCGGAGACCACGATCCGGGCCATCGGGGCGGCCGACTTCATCGAGTGCTCGAAGGTCGCCGCGCCGACCGTCTCGATCACCACGTCGACCCGCTCCGGCAGCCGGGCACCGGAGTCCAGGGCGGTGGCCCCGAGCGCGGTGATCCGCTCGCGCTTGGCGGCGTCGCGGCTGGTCGCGTACACCCGCTTGCCCATCGCGACGGCGAGCGCGACGGCCGCCGTGGCGACGCCGCCTCCCGCGCCCTGCACCAGCACGCTGTCGGCGTCCGCGACGCGGCCCTTGGTGGTCAGCATCCGCCACGCGGTCAGCCAGGCCGTGGGCAGGCACGCCGCGTCGGTCGCCGCCATGCCGTCGGGCAGCGGGATCAGGTTCGCCCGGGGTACGGCGACCCGCTCGGCGAGGGTCCCGGCGAAGTGCTCGGAGAGGATGGAGACTCCGCGCGGGTCACTGGGAGTGACGACGACCGGGTAGACGACCACCTCGTTGCCCTCGGCGTCCACGCCGACCGCGTCGCAACCGAGGATCATCGGCAACTGGGCCTCGGTGAGCCCCACCCCGCGCAGCGACCAGAGGTCGTGGTGGTTGAGCGAGGTGGCGCTCACCTGCACGGTCACCCAGTCGTCCTCCGGGTGGGTCGGCTCGGGCCGCTCACCGACCGTGAGGGCGGCGAGCGGATCGGCGTCGTCGAAGCGGGTGGCGAAGGCAGCACGCATGATCGGCACGGTAACAAGCTGAGCGCTCGTTAAGAAAGGCTCACCGCCGGGCCACGCCGTCGCGGCGGGCGGCCTCGGCGACGGCCTCGGCGACGGCCGGGGCGACACGCGGGTCGAGCGGCGACGGGACGATCGCGTCGGCGGTCAGCGACTCGGCCACCACGCCGGCGATGGCGTCGGCGGCGGCGACCTTCATCCCCTCGGTGATCCGGGTGGCCCGCGCGTCCAGCGCGCCGCGGAACACCCCGGGGAACGCCAGCACGTTGTTGATCTGGTTGGGGTAGTCGCTGCGGCCGGTGGCGACCACCGCGACGTGCCGGGCAGCCACCTCGGGGTGCACCTCCGGAGTCGGGTTGGCCAGCGCGAACACGATCCCGCCGGGTGCCATACCGGCGACGGCGGCCTCCGGGATCTCGCCTCCACTGACGCCGATCAGCACGTCGGCGTCGCGCAGGGCCTCGGTGATGTCGCCCTGGCGGCCGTCGGCGTTGGTGCTCGCCGCCAGCTCGGCCTTGCCACCGGTCAGCTCGGCGCGGTGCGGGCCGATGATCCCCTTGGAGTCGCAGACCACCACATGGTCGGGGTTGACGCCCCCGGCGATGAGCATCTTGGTCACGGCCACGCCGGCCGCGCCCGCGCCGCTCACCGTGACCCGCAGGTCACCGAGCTTGCGGTTGAGCAGGGCGGCGGCGTTGCGCAGCGCGGCGAGCACCACGATGGCGGTGCCGTGCTGGTCGTCGTGGAAGACCGGGATGTCCAGCGCCTCGTCGAGTCGCCGCTCGATCTCGAAGCAGCGCGGCGCGCTGATGTCCTCCAGGTTGATCCCGCCGAACGACGGGGCCAGCGCCCGCACCACCGCGATGATCTCGTCCACGTCCTGGGTGTCCAGGCAGACCGGCACCGCGTCCACCCCGGCGAACTGCTTGAACAGCACCGCCTTGCCCTCCATCACCGGCAGCGCGGCGCGCGGTCCGATGTTGCCGAGCCCCAGCACCGCCGAGCCGTCGGTCACCACCGCGACCGCGTGCGACGCCCAGGTGTAGTCGTCGGCCAGGTCGGGATCGGCGGCGATCGCCTCGCACACCCGGGCCACCCCCGGGGTGTACGCGAGGGAGAGGTCCTCGCGGCTGGTGAGCGGCACCGTCGACGCGACGGCCATCTTGCCGCCGACGTGCAGTTGGAAGACGGGATCAGCGGGGTCCACGATGGACGAAGACATGGCGGTGACTCCAGGATCTGTCGAGCAGATGTGAGGCGGCGGGCCCGGCCGCGAGGTGGGCGGCGAGCAATGGCACGCGGCGCGGGGGGTCACCCGGGCACTTTCCGAGCATAGTGTCGACCCTGCCCCCCGGATGTGAGCAGGGTCATATCAGGCGACGAGGCACCCGTCCGGGGCGCGGCCAGTAGCGCGCCACCACCCGACCCCGTACGTCCGCCACGCCGTACGCCCGGGAGTCGTCGGTGATCAGGTCGTTGTCGCCGCGTAGCCACCAGCCACCGTCCTGCGGCCGGACCGCACGCTTGACGACCAGCAGCTCCGGCCGCGTCCGGAAGACCGCGACCACCACGTCACCGGGTCGGGTCGAACGTCCGCCCGAGCGGACCAGCACCGCGTCGCCGTGCCGCAGCGTCGGCGCCATGGACGGGCCGATCACCGCGACCGCCGTCAGCGGGCCGCGCAGGCGGGGCGCCTCACCCGGGTGATCGGCGCGCACTGGTTTCACCTCCGCCCGGTTCGGGGAGCATTCTCAGGAGTAATGTCGCCTTTGATCATCGCAAACTTTTCCTGGAGGATCCCGATGCGACTTCCGCGCATCCTTGCGCCCCGCGTCACCGCGAGCGCTCACTGCGACCTGCCGTGCGGCGTCTACGACCCGGCCCAGGCCCGGATCGAGGCCGAGTCGGTCAAAATGATCTGCGAGAAGTACCAGGCGAACACCGACCCGGAGTTCCGCACCCGGGCGGTCATCATCAAGGAGCAGCGCGCCGAGCTGGTCAAGCACCACCTGTGGGTGCTCTGGACCGACTACTTCAAGGCGCCGCACTTCGAGAAGTACCCGAACCTGCACACCCTGTTCAACGAGGCCACCAAGCTCGCTGGCGCCAGTGGCGTCAAGGGCAGCCTCGACCCGGCCACCGCCGACCAGCTCCTCGCGAAGATCGACGAGATCGCGAAGATCTTCTGGGAGACCAAGAAGGCGTGACCACCCCCGTCACCCCGACGATCCGGCCGGTACGTCCCCAGGACGTACCGGCCGTCGTCGCCATGGTGCACGAGTTGGCGGAGTACGAACGCGCCCCCGAGCAGTGCCACCTCACCGACGACCAGCTCACCTCGGCGCTCTTCGCGACTGCGCCGGCGCTCTTCGGTCACGTCGCGGTCGACGAGCGCGACGAGCCGGTCGGCTTCGCCCTGTGGTTCCTCAACTTCTCCACCTGGGCCGGAGTGCACGGCATCTACCTGGAGGACCTCTACGTCTCCCCGGCCGCCCGGGGCACCGGCGCGGGTCGACTGCTGCTCGCCACGCTGGCCGACATCTGCGTACGCCGGGGATACCGGCGGCTGGAGTGGTGGATGATCGAGTGGAATCCGGCCGCCGGCTTCTACGCCTCGATCGGCGCGGAGCAGATGAGCGAGTGGGTCCCGTACCGGCTCAGTGGTGACGCCCTGCGGGATCTCGCCGCTCAGGCGGAGGCCGCCGACACGCACCCGGGCGACTGACCGGGTAGAGTCCCCGACCGGGGGGATGAGCGTGACTCAACTGACCGGCCAGCCAGCGACCGACGACGACGTGGTGCACCTCACGGTGCCCGCCGACGGCGGTTACCTCGGCGTGCTCCGCACCGCCACCGCCGGCCTCGCGGCCCGGCTGCAGTTTGCCCTCGACGAGATCGAGGATCTGCGGATCGCTGTCGACGAGGCGTGCGCCATGCTGCTCGCCATCGCCACTCGGGACGCCGAGTTGGAGTGTCGGTTCTCCGTCACCAACGACGCGCTGACCGTCGAGGTGACCGTGCCGACCGTCCGCGGTGCCACGCTGCCCGCCGAGTCGTCCTTCGCCTGGAAGGTGCTCACCGCGCTGACGACGTCGGCGTCCGCCACGGCCGCCGACGGCCGGGCGACGATCTCGTTGCTGACCCGCCGCTCCGGCGGCTACTGACCGACGGGCCCGGCGCCAGGTCGCGAGCTGAGCCGCGGCGTTCCGGGTAGGGCCGCACGCTCGCGCTGAGCGCGCTCCGCCGGGCAGGGACGCGCGCTGCGCCGCGTACCGCCGGTCGGGGTCACTCGAAACCGAGGGCCTTGGTCGTGGGCGGGCTGACGAGCAGCCAGCCGACGCCCAGGCCGAGCGCCATCAGCGGTACGCCCAGCCAACCCAGGCCGGCCTGGATCATGAACCAGCCGATCGGCAGCAGCATCAGCTGAAGGACGATCGCGGGGGCGCGTGCGCCGGCCCGTCGGCGCAGCAGCGCGCGGCCCAGCGCCCAGAGTGCGGCGGCGGCCCCGACGGCGAACGCGGTCACCAGCAACGCCGACGCGAGGTCGGTGGTGGTGGCGGTCAGGTCCGCCCAGACCAACCAGACCGCGATCAGCCCGACGGCGACCGCCTCCGCCCACAGCAGCCGCACCGCCCAGCGAAGCGTGACGGGAATCGGGGCCGAGTCGATGGTCACGCGCGCCACGATACTCGTGCTAACGAGAGGTACAGTGCCGCCCATGCGGGCCGTCCTGGTGGTCAATCCGAAGGCCACCACCACCAGCGAACGCAGCCGGGACGTGCTTGTCCGGGCGCTGCGCAGCGAAGTCGATCTCAGTGTGCGCTACACCCGTCGCCGGGGGCACGCCATGGCGCTGGCCCGGGAGGCGGCTGCCGAGGGCGTCGACCTCGTCGTCACCCTGGGTGGTGACGGCACCGTGAACGAGGTGGTGAACGGCCTGATGACGGCCGAACCGCCGGCCGGCGTCGAGGGCGCTTCGATGGCAGAGCAGCTGCCCGCGCTGGCCACCGTTCCAGGCGGTTCGACGAACGTGTTCGCCCGCGCGTTGGGTCTGCCCCGGGAATGGCCGGACGCGACCAGCATGATCCTGGAAGGGCTGCGCCTGCGCCGGGAGCGCACGGTCGGGCTGGGCCGCGCGGACGATCGCTACTTCACCTTCTGCGCCGGGTTCGGCCTGGACGCCGCCGTGATCCACCGCGTGGAGCAGGCCCGCCGCAAGGGGCGGGTCTCCACTCCCGGGCTCTACCTGCGCTCGATCATGAGCCAGTACTTCTTCGCCTCGGACCGGCGGCATCCGGCGATCAGCCTGGAGCGTCCGGGTGAGGAGGTGGAGGGTGAGTTGGCCACCGTCATCGTCCAGAACACCGCGCCGTGGACCTACCTGGGTGATCGGGAGGTCAACCCGAACCCGGAGGCGTCGTTCGATCTCGGCCTCGACGTGCTGGCGCTGCGTCAGCTACGGGTGGCTAGCACAACACGGACAGTGACCCAGTTCATGTCCCGGCAGCCGGATCCGAACGGTCGTCAGGTGTTGCGGCTCCATGACACTGCGGAGTTCACGCTGCTCTCCAGCCGTCCGCAGGCGTTCCAGCTCGACGGCGACTATCTTGGCGAGCGGGATAAAGTCAGATTCACCTCCATTCCGGCCGCACTCAGAGTAATCTGCTAGGTCTCGGGTACTGCCCTTGGTCGACGCGGCGCCGCAACCGCACCGGCAGGCGCCGCCACACCGAGGGGTAGGTGCCGGAAATGTCAGCAATGTCAGGCGGACTGTACTATATTGATCCTCGGCTGTGGCACGGCGGGTAACCAGGAAGGCACTGGAACCCGGACAAATGGGTTGTGGGCTTGCTCACCTGCCCAGAGTTTTTCCGAGCGCCACTCTTGACATCACGAGCGTTCGTGAAAGTATTCACAAGCGAACTTGAGTTACCGGGACATTGCCTGGATATGCTCGTCAGGTTGAGCTGTTCCAGCAGGTCCCCGGGGGCTAACTGCCTGCTCACGCACTGCCGAATGGTCAGACGCGAACGGTCACCATCGGCACTGCGGATGCATATAGGTAAAGCACTACCCGCAATAAATTGCTACCCATCCAGAATGAGGAGTGTTGCCGCCATGGACTGGCGTCACCATGCTGTCTGCCGCGACGAGGACCCGGAGCTGTTCTTCCCGATTGGGACGTCCGGACCGGCTCTCCTGCAGGTCGAGCAGGCCAAGGCCGTCTGCCGGCGCTGCTCCGTCACCGACCAGTGCCTCCAGTGGGCGCTCGAGTCGGGTCAGGACGCCGGCGTCTGGGGCGGGATGAGCGAGGAGGAGCGGCGCGCTGTCAAGCGGCGCGGCGGTCTCCGGGTGCTGCGCGCTCACTCCGCCTGATCCCCCAACGACACAGCAGTACGCCCCGGCGGGTTCGCCTGCCGGGGCGTACTGCTGTCCGGAACCGTCCCCGCCCCGACGAACGGTCAGACCGACTCGTCGACCCGGTGCAGCACCAACTCGGCCAACTCGGGCGCATCCGTCAACGGGGCCGCCACCGCCACGGCACCGGCCGCCCGCGCCGACTCGATCACCGCGTCGTGGAACAGGCCCGGCGCGAGGAAGTACGCGGACACCGCCACCCGGCGCGCGCCGGCCGCCCGCAGCCGGGCTACGGCCACACCCGTCGCCGGTGGGGCCGCCGAGGCGTACGACACCCGGCAGGGCGCCCCGAACTCAGCGCCGAGCGCATCCGCCACCCGGCCCACGGAACCACGCGCACGCGCGTCCCGGGTGCCCGCGGCGGCCAGCACCAGGGCGTCGAAGCGGCCCGGGGTGACCTCGCTCAGCCGACGGCGCAGCCCCGCCAGCAACGCCGGCGCCACGGTGCCGTCCGCGGGGCCCAGCACGTCGGTCACCCGTACCGTCAGTGTTGACCCAGCCGCCGTCGCGGCGGCCACCGCCGCCGGTATGTCCACCCGGCGGTGGTACGCGGCGGTCAGCAGCAGCGGCACCACCACCGCGCTCCGGTGCCCCGCCTCGGCCAGCGTGCGCAGCACCTCGGCCGGTCCCGGCTCGGTGTGGTCCAGCCAACTCGCCCACACCGACAGGCCCGACCGGGCCGCCGACACCGCCCGGGCCAGCGCACGGGTGGCCTCGGCGGCGCGTGGATCCCGGCTGCCGTGCGCGACCAGCACCACCGGGTCCGCTCCGCCCGCCGCACCCGGGCCGGTCGGGGTCGTCGACGACGCGGTCAGACGTGCAGCCCGCACTCGGTCTTCTCGAACATGGCCCACCGGCCGGCCCGCGGGTCCTCGCCCGCCTTCGTCCGGCGCGTGCACGGCCAGCAGCCGATCGAGCCGTACCCCTGCTTGAACAGCTCGTTGACCGGCACGTTCCAGCGGGCGATGTAGGCGTCCACGTCCCCCTGCGACCAGGCCGCGATCGGGTTGACCTTGACCTTGCCGCGCCGGGCGTCGAACGTCACCACCGGCGTGTTCGCCCGGGTCGGCGACTCGTCCCGGCGCAGACCGGCGGCCCAGGCGTCGTACCCGGACAGGGCCCGCTCCAACGGCTCCACCTTGCGCAACTGGCAGCAGTCGTCCGGCGACTTGTTGAACAGTCGCGGACCGTACTGGCCGTCCTGCTGCCCCACGGTGAGCCGGGGTCGGATCGACCGGACGTTCACCGGGAGCGTACGGGCGACCTCGTCGCGTACGCGGAGGGTCTCGGGGAAGTGCAGACCGGTGTCGAGGAAGACCACGTCCACTCCCGGGGCGACCCGGGACACCAGGTGGGCCAGGACGGCGTCGGCCATCGAGCTGGTGACGCAGAACCGGTCGCCGAACGTCTGCGCCGCCCACCGGGCGATCTCCAGCGCGGGGGCGCCCTCCAGGTCCCGGGCGGCGTCCTCGGCCAGCGTGCGCAGCTCGTCCGGGCTGCGAACGGCCGGCTCGGTCGACGTCTGGGCACCCGGACCGACAAGGCGCAGGCTCGCGGCGGAGACGAGACTCATCGGGTCACCGCCTGCGAGAGCAGCCCGGTGAACTTCACCGAGAAGACCCGGGCGCAGGCGTGGCACTCCCAGGCGCCGTGCCCTGCCTCGTGCGGCCGCAGGTCCTCCTCGCCGCAGTACGGGCAGTACAGGGGTGCCGCTCGGTTCTCGCTGCTCATCGCAGTTCCTCCTCGTCGACTCTGATCACCCAGTTGGCGAACGTCTCGCCCTCGCTGCGCCCGGCCAGGTAGCGACGGGCCAGCCGTTCCACGTACTCCGGAAGCTCCTCGGCGGTGGTCTTGAGGCCGCGCAGCTTGCGGCCGAAACCGGCGGTCTGCCCCCGCGCCATGCCCAGCCCGCCGCCCAGGTGCACCTGGAAGCCCTCCACCTGCCGGCCGTCCGGGCCCACCACCAGCTGACCCTTGAGGCCGATGTCGGCCACCTGGGTACGGGCGCACGCGTTCGGGCAGCCGTTGATGTGGATCGAAATGTCCGCGTCGAAGTCGCGCAGCCGCTGCTCCAGCCGGGCCACCAGCTCCTCGCCGCGGGCCTTGGTCTCGACGATGGCGAGCTTGCAGTACTCGATGCCGGTGCATGCCATGGTGCCGCGCCGCCAGGCCGACGGCCGGGCCTCCAGGCCGATCCCGCGCAGCGCGTCGACGAGCGACTCCGTCCGCTCCGACGGCACGTCGAGCACCAGCAGCTTCTGGTACGGGGTGAGCCGGACCCGGTCGCTGCCGTGCGCCTCGACCACGTCGGCCAGTTGGGCGAGCTGCCCACCCGAGACCCGCCCGACCACCGGTGCGGCCCCGACGTAGTGCCGCCCGTCGGCCTGCTCGTGCACGCCCACGTGGTCGATCGGCTTCGCCGGCAGCTCCGGGGCGGGGCCGTCGAGCAGCGTACGACCCAGGTACTCCTTCTCCAGGACCTCGCGGAAGCGCTCCACACCCCAGTCGGCCACCAGGAACTTCAGCCGGGCCCGGTTACGCAGCCGGCGGTAGCCGTAGTCGCGGAAGATGCCGACCACCCCGGCCCACACGTCGGGGATCTCGGCCAGCGGCACCCAGACGCCGAGCCGCTGGGCCAGCATCGGGTTGGTGGAGAGCCCGCCGCCGACCCAGAGGTCGAAGCCGGGGCCGTGCTCGGGGTGGTCGACGCCGAGGAGGGCGATGTCGTTCGACTCGTACGGCGTGTCGACCAGCCAGGAGATGGAGGTCTTGAACTTGCGCGGCAGGTTGGAGTACTGCTTGTCGCCCACGTACCGGGAGACGATCTCGTCGATCGCCGGGGTCGGGTCGAGCAGCTCGTCACGGGCCACCCCGGCGACCGGGCTGCCCAGCACGATGCGCGGACAGTCGCCGCACGCCTCGGTCGTCTGCAGGCCGACCGACTCGAGCCGACGCCAGATCTCCGGCATGTCCTCGACGCGGATCCAGTGGTACTGGATGTTCTGCCGGTCGGTGATGTCGGCGGTGTCGCGGGCGAACTCCCGGGAGATGTCCGCGATGACGCGCAGCTGGGCCAGGCTGAGCTGGCCGCCGTCGATGCGCACCCGGAGCATGAAGAACTCGTCCTCCAGCTCGTGCGGCTCCAGCACGGCGGTGCGCCCGCCGTCGATGCCTGCCTTGCGCTGGGTGTAGAGGCCCCACCAGCGGAAACGGCCGCGCAGGTCCTGCGGGTCGATGGAGGCGAAGCCACGGTGCGCGTAGATGTTCTCGATGCGGGCGCGGACGTTGAGCGGGTCGTCGTCCTTCTTGATCCGCTCGTTGGGGTTGAGCGGCTCGCGGTGACCGAGCGCCCACTGACCCTCACCCCGGGGCCGGCGCGGCGGCCGGGCGGGCCGGGCCGTCGGGTCCCCGGACCGGGCCGGGATGCTGCTGACCGCCATCGCGGCGTCCTCCGTTGTTTGCTGTGCCTCGGGCTACGCGGGGCGCGGCGGCCGGCCCGCGAAGCGGGCGGGACAACGGTGTCTTCAGACAGCCGGCGCGGAGCGCGCCCGAGACGGATTGGTCGGGCGTCGTCAGTAGGCCGGACAGATCGCGCTGCGCACGCGGCCGTAATCGACGTGGCGACGAGCCACGAACCGGCGGACGACTGCGGCGGTCATGGGCCCATGCTGCCACACCCCATGGGGGCCGGCCAATGTCCGCGTGTGGGATCCCACATCACGGGTCAACCCCTCCCCGGCCCCGCGATCTTGCACGTTCTGTTGCGAGACAAGGGGCACCACGCCCATATCGGCAACCGAAACTGCAAGATCGACGCGGCTTGGTGCGGCCAGGTCAGCGCGGCACTTTGCGGGGTGAGCCCGGGGGCCTCGGCGGCATGGCAGGCTCGGGGCTGTGGGCGGATTGTCCGGGAAGGCGATCGGGGTCGCGCGGGGCGTGCCCGTCTGGCTGCTTCCGGCACTGCTGACCCTGGCGATCACGCTGACCGGGATCGGCTCGGCCCAGCTCTGGCGCGACGAGCTGGCGACCTGGAGCGCCGCCACCCGGTCGCCGGGCGAACTCGCTCGACTGGCCGGAACCATCGACGCCGCCACCGGACCGTACTACCTGTTCATGCACGTCTGGACAGCCCTCGTCGGCGACTCCACGACCGCCCTGCGGGTGCCTGCCGCAGTGGCGATGGCCGTCGCCGCCGGGCTGCTCGCCGTCCTGGGCGCCTGGCTGATCGACAGGCGGGCCGGCCTCCTCGCCGGGCTGCTGTTCGCGGTGCTGCCCAGCACCTCCCGGTACGGGCAGGAGGCCCGCCCGTACGCCTTGGCCACCGCCCTCGCGGTGCTCGCCACGCTGATGCTGGTGGCCGCGCTGCGCAGGCCGGGTTGGGCCCGTTGGGCCGGGTACGCCGTCGCCGTGGCCGCGCTCGGGCTCACCCATCTGGTCGCGCTCACCCTGCTGGCCGCGCACGCGCTGGTCGTGCTGATCTGCTGGTGGAGAGGCCCCGCCGTGGCCGGCATCGCCGAGCCCGGCGGTCGGGACCGGGGGGTGTGGCGCTGGGCGGTCGCGCTGGTGCCGGCCGTGCTCGTGGTGACACCGCTGCTGCTGCATGCCCGCGCACAGCGGTCGGAGCAGTTGAGCTGGGTCGCCCTGGCACGGCCGGACGACCTGAGCGCGCTGCCGGGCGGCGTGGCCCAGAGCAGCGTGGTGGGCGGCCTGCTGGTCGGGGTCGCCGCGCTCGGCGCGGCCCAACTCCGACGGCGTGCTCTGCTACCGCTGAGCGCGGTGCTGCTGCCGGTCCTGCTGCTCTTCGTGGCCGGCGCGGTCGTACCGCTGTGGGTCCCCCGCTACCTGGTCTTCGTGGCGCCGTTCGCCTGCCTGCTGGCCGGCGCGGCGCTGGCGTCGGTGCCCGCGCCGGCCGCGCTGGCCATGGTGGTCCTGGCCGGGCTCCTCGGCCTTCCCGACCAGGCCGCGCTGCGGCGGACCCACGAGTGGCCGCGCAGCGCGCCGGTGGACTACGCGGGCGTTGCCCGGGTGATCGCCGACGGCCAGCGCCCCGGAGACACCGTGGTCTACTCCCCCCGGCACAGTTGGCTCTTCCTCGACCTGGGCATCCAGTACCACCTCGACGACCCACCACGGGACGTGCTCGTCACCGAGGACGAGGTCGCCCGGGGCGACCTGTGGGCCGCCGAGTGTCCGCGACCGGCGCAGTGCCTGGCCGGCTCGGCACGCGTCTGGCTCGTGGTCGCCGGCCGGCACGCCGAGCCGCTGGCCGCCGTGCCGGGCACCAAGGGCGACGCGCTGCGCGCGCGATTCACCGTCGCCCAGGTCTGGCAGCGCCCAGGCCTGACCGTAGCCCTGCTGACCAGCCGCTGACCCACAAGCCACCGGGCGGACCCGCGCGGCGTCGGCTGACGACCTCATCGCCCAAGAGGCGCGGCCGGCCCACTGCGATGAGCGTGATGCCTGTGCGTCATCTTGATGACGCACAGGCATCACGCTCATTCTGGTGTCCGCCCCGGAAAGGGGTCGTCAGCAGAGGGCGGCTCAGCCCTGGGAGCGGCCGTCCGGGGCGGTGCGGGCCAGCGGGACGATCAGCAGCGCCTCGGTGCCGCCGTTGGCGCCCGCGCGCAGTTCGATGGTGCCACGTAGCTCGCCCGTGACCAGGGCTCGGACGATCTGGAGGCCGAGCCTGCTGCCGCGTTCGGCGTCGAACTCGGGCGGTAGCCCGCGCCCGTTGTCGGTCACCGATACGTGCAGCATCTTGCGGAACCGGTGCGCGGAGACCACCACCTCGGGCCGCAGCGACGGATCGACCTCGGGAGCGGCGGCCGGCACCATGCCCGAGGCGGCGGCGGGCGCGGCCGGCTCCTCGGCCTCGTCCGTCGGTGGGAAGCCATGCTCGACGGCGTTGAGCAGCAGCTCGTTGAGCACCATCACCAGCGACGTGGCGATCTCGGCCGGCAGTACGCCGAAGCTGCCCTGACGACGCATGCCGACGCTCACCTCGGTCGCCGCGACCTCGGTGGCCGCGCTGGCCACCCGGTCGACGATCCCGTCGAACTCGACCGCCTCGTCGCTCGACATCGAGAGCGTCTCGTGCACGAGGGCGATCGAGGCGACCCGGCGTACGGACTCCTCGAGTGCGACCCGGGCCTCCGGCATGGACACCCGGCGGGCCTGCAACCGCAGCAGCGCGGCCACGGTCTGGAGGTTGTTCTTCACCCGGTGGTGGATCTCCCGGATGGTGGCGTCCTTGGTGATCAGCGCCCGATCACGGCGACGGACCTCGGTGATGTCCCGCACCAGCACCAGCGCGCCGATCGGCACACCGGCGGGCATCAGCGGCAGCGCCCGGGTGAGCATCGTGGCGCCGCGCGCGTCGATCTCCCGGCGGGGCGGCGCCTCGCCGCGCAGCGCGGCCAGGATGCCGTTCGCCGCCTCGGTGCCGTCCAGCGGATCGCCGGCCAGCCGGCGGTGCAGCGCGGCCAGGTCCTCACCCACCAGGTGGGAGGCGTAGCCCAACCGCCGGTACGCGGACTGCGCGTTCGGGCTCGCGTAGGTGACCTTGCCACCGGCGTCCAGGCGCACCAGGCCGTCGCCGACGCGGGGTGCGGAGGTGGTCTCACCCGGGTGCCGGGGCGGCGGGAAGGTGCCGTCGGCGATCATCTGAGCCAGGTCGTCGGCGGTGGTCAGGTAGTTGAGTTCGAGCTGGCTGGGCGTACGCGCGGTGGAGAGGTTGGTGTCCCGGCCGACGACGGCGATCACCTCGCCGGCCTCGCCGTCGGCGGTGCGGAGCCGGACCGGGATCGCCTCGTGCCGGGCCGGCACGTCGCCGTACCAGACCGGGTCGCCCTCGCGCCAGATCCGCCCCTGGGAGTAGGCGACCCCGAGATGGGCCACCTCCGAGCCGCCGATGATCCGGCCCACCTGGTCGTCCTGGTACGCGGTGGGCGCGGTCGTCGGACGGACCTGGGCGACGCAGAGGAACGTCCCGTCGGCGTCCACCGGCACCCAGAGCAGCAGGTCGGCGAAGGACAGATCGGAGAGCAACTGCCAGTCACCGGCGATCCGGTGCAGGTGGTCGATGTCGGCCGGACGGAGGTGGGTGTGCTCCTCGGCGAGGTCGCGCAGCGTGGACACGGTGACCAGGGTGCCACGCCGCGCCACGCCTCACATCGTCGCGGTGACCTTCTTCAGGCCGCGCGGTGCGTCCGGGTCCTCACCGCGGCTCAGTGCCAACGCCAGCGCCAGGCGCTGCAACGGCAGGATGTCCAGCAGCGGGGCGTACCGCTCGTCGACCTCGGGGACGGCGAGTCGCGCGGTGCCCGGCACGTCGGCGGAGCCGACCACCACCACGTCGGCGCGGCGCTCGCCGAGGCGGGGCAGCACCTCGCCCATCGACCGGCCGCCGGGGCCGGAGCCGATCACGGCGAGCACCGGGACCTCCGGGTCGGTCATCGCGAGCGGGCCGTGCAGCAGGTCGGCGCCGGAGAAGGCGAGCGCCGGCAGGTACGAGGTCTCGATCAGCTTCAGCGCGGCCTCGCGGGCGGTCGGGTAGGCGTACCCCCGGCCGGTGGTGACGAGTTGGCGGGCGAAGCGGTAGCGCGGCGCGAGCTGGGCCGGGGTGTCGTCGGCCAGGGTCCGCGCGGCCAGGTCGGGCAGCGCGGCGAGCGCCTGCCGCTCGGCCGCCGGGAGTACGCCGTCGCCGGCCCGGATTCCCTCCACCAGCATCAGCAGGGCGAGCAGTTCGGCGGTGTACGTCTTGGTCGCCGCCACCGCGCGCTCGTGCCCGGCGGCGATGTCGATGCTCAGCTCGGCCGTCTCGGCCAGCGGGGAGCCGGGGGCGTTGGTCACCGCGAGGGTGAGCGCGCCGGAGGCCCGCGCGGCGCGCAGCACCTCGGCCAGGTCGGGCGAGCCACCGCTCTGGCTGACCCCGACGACGAGCGCGTCGGACAGGTCGGGGCGCGCGCCGAACAGGGTGACCACGCTCGGCGACGCGAGCCCGGCGGGCAGGCCGAGCCGGATCTCGGTCAGATACGCACCGTAGAGGGCGGCGTGGTCGGACGTGCCCCGGGCGGTGAAGACGACGTGCCGAGGTCGACGCTCGGCCACGGCCGCGGCCACCCGGGCGATCGCCGCCGCGTTGGCGCTGTCGACCAGGCGCGCGTAACCGGCCGGCTGCTCATCGATGTCGGCGGCCATTCCGGACCCAGCGGTTGTCACGGACACTCCCCTCTTGCGCGATTGCCGCGCGTTTCCTGCTCAGTCTTGCACTATTTTGCTGACCTGAGCAATTATTCGAGCAGCAGTGCGCAGTTGATCACTTGATCATCTCAACATCAACTACGCTGGCCCCGCCGAGTAGCTGCGACGAGAGGACACCGTGCCCGAGGGAAGGGACAACCCCGCGCTCTCCGCGACGGAGGAGCTGGCCCTGGCCCGTCTGGCACTGGGCGAGGGTGACCTCCACCACGCCGCCCGGCACCTCGCCGGGGCGCTGACGCGGGCGCCCACCCTGCCCGAGGTGCACGAGACGCTGGCCCGCCTCGCCGCGGCCGACGGCGGCGGGCTGGACCTCTTCCCGATCAACCATCACACCTTCGTGGGCGCGGCCGTCGCCCGCGCCCACCTGCTGGCCGCCGCCGGCCGCCCCGCCGAGGGTCTGGAACTGCTCGCCGCGGCGACCAGCCACGCGCCCGGCACCGAGTGGGCGGGCGTGCCGTGGGTGACCGCTCCCGAACTGGCCGAGCGGCTGGAGCCGGACCGCCTGGCCCGCGTTCTCATGCAGGTCTGCGCAGCCTTGGGCGACCCGGTGCCGCGCGCCGGCCGGGCCGCCCTCGCGCCGTACCTCACGCTGGCCCGCAACGCCGTCACCGTCCATCCCGAGAACGGGATGCTGCTGGGCGCGGCGTCCGCGCTGGCCCGGCGTCTCGGCGAGGTCGCGCTGGCGATCCGCTGGGCCAGCCGAGGGGTACGGTGCCAGCCCTCGAAGATGGGCGAGGTCTGGCTCGGGTACGCGTACCGCAGCGCGGGCCGGACCCGCGACGCCCTCGCGGCCCTGTACCGGGCGGTCGACCTGAACCCCGACGACCTGGCCATCTACGCCGACATCGCGGGCACCCTCGCCGACACGGGCCGGCTCGACGACGCGCTGGAGTGGACCGAGCGGGCACTGGCCCGCGACCCGACGTTCGACTGCGCGGTGCACACCGCTCACCGCCTGCGGCACCTGCGCGACGGCGACGTGTCCCACCTCGTCGCGCTCGCCGACTTCATCCGTGACCACCCGGACGACAGTCACGAGCACGGCGATCTGGCCCAGTGCTGCCGTGGGCGGCCCTGGCTCGGGCAACTGACGCCGGCCGGCGGCCCCCTGGTGGACGCGCTCCGACAGGCGGTCGTGGATGACGACAATGGCGTCGGCAGCGTCGTACGCCTCGCGGCGGCAGCCCCACCGAGCGCCGTACGGACGGCAACGTCCGTGGCGCCCGGGCTGCGGATCGAGGTCGAGGGCTCGGTCGAGCCGGACCCGCACGAGCCTCGGCGCGCGTCCGCGCGGCGGCTGTGGACCTTCGCGGGGCATGTGCCGACGCCGGCGCTTCCCGCGCCCTCGGCGGCGGCGGTCGCGCGGATCGGCGCGGTGGCCCAACCGGCGTGGCCGCACCCGCCGGCCGCCTACGACGCGGCCGTGAGCCTGGCCGGGCTCGACGTGGACGACCTGCTCGGGCTGCTGGTGCACCCACCCGCCCCGCCGGCCAACGCGCTGGGGCGACTGCTGGCCGCCCAGGATCCGTCGATCTGGGTACGCGGGGTGCAGGTGTGGGCCTGCCTGGGGCTGCTGCACCAGCGCACCGACGAGCCCTGGGACGGCTCGATGAGACGACAGGTGCTGCTCGACCTGGTCTGGGGCGTGGAGGACTGGGTCACCGAAGCAGCGCTGTTCGCCCTGGTCACCGCGGCCTGGGTGGACCCGGCGGTGCGGTCGGACGTGGCCCGGGTGGTGGCGGAGCGGTTGGCCGACGTGGCGACGGTGGCCCAGGCGCGGCCGATGCCGATCGCGACCTCGCTGGCCCACCTCGCGCTGGCCATCCCCGCCGTCGACCCGGCCACCACGGCCCTCGCCACCCGGATGCTCGGCGACCGGGCCCCCCGACTTCCCCGCCCCCGCAAGCCGCTACGCCGCCTCTGGCAGCGCCTGACCCACCGACGCTGATTCCCCGCCGTAACGCGGAAGCGGGGGGGGCGCCCCCCCGCGGGGGCGCGGGGGGGGGGGGGGGGGGGGGGGCCCGCCGGCGCGGG
>NZ_JBNCKT010000026.1:0-56641 GCF_049841675.1 Micromonospora sp. DT4 | reverse complement strand
CTATTTGTCGAGGACCTTCCATCGACGTGTCTCGGCGTGACGTTCCGCCCCCACCCAGTTACCCGACAGTCTCTCAGAGCCGGCGGTTGGCGAGGCTCGGCAGCTCGGCCCGGATGACGGCGAGCCGATCGAGATCCAGGTCGGCCACGGCCACCCCCGGCCCGTCGGGCAGTTGGGTCAGCACCGTCCCCCACGGGTCCACCACCATGCTGCGCCCGAAGCAGGTGCGGCCCGGCTCGTGGTCACCGGTCTGACCGGCCGCCGCCACGAAGCACTGGTTCTCGATGGCCCGGGCCCGCAGCAGGACCTCCCAGTGGTCCCGTCCGGTGTGCATCATGAACGCCGCCGGCACCACCAGGAGCTGGGCGCCGCCCTCGGTGGCGAGCCGCCGGTACAACTCCGGGAAGCGCAGGTCGTAGCAGATCGACAGCCCGACCCGGAGACCCTCCACGGTCACCACGACGGGTTGGACACCGGGCGCGACAGTCTCCGACTCCCGGTAGGACACGCGGCCGGGGATCTCGACGTCGTACAGATGGATTTTGCGATAGCTCGCGGCCAGGTTGCCGGCGCGGTCGAAGACCAGCGACGTGTTCCAGGTGTGCGCCGGGTCCGGGCCGGCCTCGTGGAACGACCCGGCCAGCACCCACATGCCCAGGCGCCGTGCGACGCCCGCGAAGAAGATGCCCACCTCGCCGTCGACCGGCTCCGGGTCGGGCAGACCGTCCGCGGGGCCGAGATAGTCGACGTACTCGGGAAGGATGGCAAGGTCCGCGCCGCCGTCGGCGGCGCGTTCCAACAGCACCTCCGCGGCGGCCAGGTTGGCCTTGCGGTCGTCCCGGGCGTTCAGCTGGCAGACGGCGACGCGCATGAGCCCAGAGTACGACCGGACGGGCCGGTGTGGACAGCGTCAGATGCTGGCCAGCACCAGAGCCCCCGCCGCGAACCCGAGGCCGGCGACCTGGATCGGGCGCAACCGTTCCCGGTCGACGACGAGCGCGAGCAGTACCGTGCTGGCCGGGTAGAGCGCGGCGATCGCCGCCACGATGCTGAGGTGGCCTCGGGCGGCGGCGGCCATGAAGAGCGCGTTGGCGGCGCTGTCGAGCAGGCCGGCGACGGCCGCCCAGCCCAGCACCCGCCGTCCAAGCCGCAGTCGCACACCGGTGCGGGCGGCGAGGAGTAGGCCGAAGGCGATCGAGCTGGCTCGCACCGCCGCCACCGGCCACATGCCCGCGCCCTCGCCGGCCTGACCGAGCAGCGTGAAGAAGACGCCGAAGAGCGCCCCGGCGGCGAGGGGGCCAGACCCACCAGCCGCGCGGGAGCGCCCGGACCCCTTTCCCCTTCACGCAGGCTGACCAGAGCGATCGCCACCACGGCGAGGCCGGCGCCGGTGAGCGCCAGCGCTCCGGGGAAGCTCGACGTGAACAGGCCGGCGACGATCGGCACCACTGCGGCGGTGATCACGGTGATCGGCGCCACCACGGCCATCATTCCGCCGGCGAGGGCCCGGTAGAGCAGCATGACGCCGCCTCGAGGAGTTGGCCGGCCCGTCGGGGGTGAGCAAGGGGATGCTCGTGCAGATCGAGAGCGCACGCACCAACCCCAGCGTCGGCACACTGTGCCGGGTCGCCGACGCGTTCGGCGTCAACATCGCCCGGCTGGTCGAGCCCGACGAGGAGCAGACGGTCCGGATCAGCTCCACGGCCGAGGCGCCCGTGCTCTGGCAGGGCGAGCACGGTGGCAGCGCCCACCTGCTCAGCGGGCTGGCGAACCCGACCTCGTCGAGCTGTGGGACTGGCGGCTGGAACCCGGAGAGGGACACCGCTCCTCCGACCACCCCCGCGGCACCCGCAAGGTCCTGCACGTCCTCAGCGGGGCGGTGATCGTCCGGGTCGACGGGCAGGACCACGCCGTACGGGCCGGTGACACGATCGAGTTCCACGCCGACCGGGAGCACGGCTACCGCAACGACGCCGAGGAACCCGCACGGCCCATGATGGTGACGGTCACCCCGTCGGGCGAGTGGGACTGCCGGACACGGTCACGCCGGCCGCGTCAGTGACGAACGGCCGGCGTGACGCGGGGACGATCAGGCCGACTTCTCCTCGCGGTCCCGCCGGGCCCGACGCCCGGTGAACTCGCGCGGAACAATGGTCGGGTTGACGTTCTCCAGGACGACCTCGCGGGTGATCAGCACCCGGGCGGCGTCCGGGTTGCTCGGCACCTCGTACATCGCGGAGAGCAGAACCTCCTCGATGATGGCGCGCAGGCCACGGGCACCTGTGCCCCGCAGCATCGCCTGGTCGGCGATGGCCTCCAGCGCCGGCTCGTCGAACTCCAGCTCGACACCGTCCAACTCGAACAGACGCTGGTATTGCCGGACCAGGGCGTTGCGCGGCTCGGTGAGGATGCGCACCAGGGCACTGCGGTCCAGGCTGCGCACGTTGGTGATCACCGGCAGCCGGCCGACGAACTCGGGGATGAGCCCGAACTTGAGCATGTCCTCCGGCATGACCTGGCTGAAGATGTCGTCGGTCGACCGCTCCGAGACCGACCGCAGGCGGGCGCCGAAGCCGGTGCCGCCCTGCCCGGTGCGGGACTCGATGATCTGGTCGAGGCCGGCGAACGCGCCACCGCAGATGAACAGCACGTTGGTGGTGTCGATCTGGATGAACTCCTGGTGCGGGTGCTTGCGACCGCCCTGCGGCGGCACGTTGGCGACCGTGCCTTCCAGCATCTTGAGCAGGGCCTGCTGCACACCCTCGCCGGAGACGTCGCGGGTGATCGACGGATTCTCCGACTTACGGGCGATCTTGTCGACCTCGTCGATGTAGATGATGCCGGTCTCGGCGCGCTTGATGTCGTAGTCCGCGGCCTGAATCAGCTTGAGGAGGATGTTCTCCACGTCCTCGCCGACGTATCCCGCCTCGGTCAGGGCCGTGGCGTCGGCGATGGCGAACGGGACGTTCAGCATCCGGGCGAGGGTCTGCGCCAGGTGCGTCTTGCCACACCCCGTCGGGCCGAGCAGCAGGATGTTGGACTTCGCCAGCTCGACGGCGTCACTGCCGGAGCCCGGCGCGTTGGCCGCCTCTGCCTGGATGCGCTTGTAGTGGTTGTAGACCGCGACGGCGAGCGCCTTCTTGGCCTGGTCCTGCCCCACGACGTAGTTGTCGAGGAACTGGCAGATCTCCATCGGCTTGGGGAGCTCTTCCCACTTCACCTCGCCGGACTCGGCCAGCTCCTCTTCGATGATCTCGTTACAGAGATCGATGCACTCGTCGCAGATGTAGACCCCAGGGCCCGCGATGAGCTTCTTCACCTGCTTCTGCGACTTACCGCAGAAGGAGCATTTCAGTAGGTCGCCGCCGTCACCGATCCGTGCCACCTACGTTCTCCCTGCACTCGTCGACCGGAGACCCGGCCCTGACCTGCGGACGCTGCGCGCCGCCCGGTTTGGTTCGCCCCACCGGCCCGACCGGCGAAGCGGTACGGACCCGACGTTACCCGCTGCCGGGGCATTCTCCGACCCCCAAAATGGGTGTGTCAGAGGTCGGCCGGGAACCAACGCCCCGACCAACCCCTGACCCGGTCCTGACTCAGCTGGCCGCGTTGGCAGCCAGCAGACCCTTCTTGCGGCTGGTCAGAATCGTGTCCACCAGCCCGTACTCCTTGGACTCCTCGGCCGTCATGATCTTGTCGCGGTCGATGTCCTTGCGAACCTGCTCGATCGGGCGGTTGCAGTGGCGGGACAGCATGTCCTCCAACTGCGTACGCATCCGCAGGATCTCCCGAGCCTGGATCTCGATGTCCGAGCCCTGCCCGTAGCCGCCCTCGGTGGCCGGCTGGTGGATGATGATCCGCGAGTTCGGAAGAGCCATCCGCTTACCCGGCGTACCCGCCGACAGCAGCACCGCCGCCGCGCTGGCGGCCTGCCCGAGGCAGACCGTCGAGATGTCCGGACGGACGTACTGCATGGTGTCGTAGATCGCCGTCATGGCCGTGAACGAGCCACCCGGCGAGTTGATGTACATGATGATGTCGCGGTCCGGGTCGGTGCCCTCCAGCGTGAGCAGCTGGGCCATCACGTCGTTGGCCGACGCGTCGTCCACCTGCACACCGAGGAAGATGATCCGGTCCTCGAAGAGCTTGTTGTACGGGTTCGACTCCTTGACCCCGTACGACGTGCGCTCGACGAACGACGGCAGAACGTAGCGGTTGTGCACGGCCGCGAACTGGGGCGGCAGGCTCAGATCGGTCATCGTCAGCTCCTCAGCTCAGGGTCCCGGCGCCATCCGGAACCTGAGCGGCCCCGATGATCACCTTGTCGATGAAGCCGTAGTCCATGGCCTCCTGGGCGGTGAACCAACGGTCCCGGTCCGAGTCGGCCTCGATCTGCGACTGGCTCTGGCCGGTGTGGTGCGCGACCCGCTCCTGGAACATCCGCTTCGTGTAGAGCATCTGCTCCGCCTGGATGGCGATGTCGGACGCCGTGCCGCCCAGGCCACCGGACGGCTGGTGCATCATGATCCGGGCGTGCGGGAGGGCGTAACGCTTGCCCTTGGTGCCCGCGCAGAGCAGCAGCTGGCCCATCGAGGCCGCCATGCCCATCGCCACCGTCGACACGTCGTTGTCGATGAACTGCATGGTGTCGTAGATCGCCATGCCCGAGTAGACCGAGCCACCCGGCGAGTTGATCCACAGGTTGATGTCGCGGTCCGGATCCTCCGCGGCGAGCAGCAGCAGCTGCGCGCAGATGCGGTTGGCGACCTGGTCGGTCACCTCACTGCCCAGGAAGATGATGCGCTCCTTGAGCAACCGGTTGTAGACCGAGTCGTCGAGGTTGCCAATGGAATCGCCACCGCGCGCGTCAATCGCCCGGAGCGACTTCTTGGGGATGTGCATGTCGGTCATGGCAGCCCTTCGCTCTCCGTACCGTCTTTCCCGACACTAACCGCTGTGCGGGGCGGCAGAGTCCCGGTCGGGGCACTGTTCGCTCTCAGCGCAGTCGCGTCGGGCGCACCCGCGGCGCGGGCCCCCGGGCGTACCCGGCTGTGCTCAATTTCCGGGCGTACCCGACTGTGCACAATTCCGCCGTACCCCAGAAAATTCCGGGCGTACCCCGGAAAGAGGTGTGGCCGCCGCGCGCCGCACAGCGGCGGACGGCGGCCGCACCCGACGATCAGTGCTCGTGGTTGTGCTCGGCCTCGTTGGCGGCGCGCAACGCGTCCAGGGTGACCGGGTTACCGGCCGAGTCCTTGATCGAGATGCGCTCCATGACAGCCGCGAGCGCCTTGCCGCGCCGCACGTCACCGAAGACCGCAGCGGCGGCGCCGGAGCGCACCAGCTGGTCGTAGTACTGCTGCGGGGCCATCCCGGCACGCTGCGCCCGGTGCACGATCTCGTGCCCGAACTCGTCGTCGGAGACCTGCACGTCCTCCGCGTCGGCCAGCGTGTCGAGCAGGAGCTGCACCTTGACACCCTCGGTCGCCGCCTCGGTCAGCTCGGCGTCGATCTGCTCCTCGGTCTTCTCCTCGGCGGCCAGGTACTCCTCCAGGGAGGCGCCGATCCGCTCGAGCTGGTCGGACATGGCCTGCTTACGGCTGGCGACCTCCTCGCGCACGACGCCCTCCGGCGCCGGCACCTCGGCGGTCTCGACCAGCTGCGCCAGCGCCTTGTCCCGGGCGGCGTAGATCTGCTCGACCTGCTTGCCCTGGGTGACCCGGGCCCGCAGGTCGCCGCGCAGCTCCTCGATCGTGTCGAACTCGCTGGCCATCTGGGCGAACTCGTCGTTCAGCTCCGGCAGCTCCTTCTCCTTGACCGTGCGCACGGTCACCGCCACCTCGGCGTCCTGGCCGGCGAAGTCGCCGCCGACCAGCTGGGTGGTGAAGGTGGTGCTGTCGCCGGCGGCGAGACCGACAACGGCCTCGTCCAGGCCCGGCAGGAGCTGCTTGCTGCCCACCTCGTGGGAGATGTTGCTCGCCTGGCCGCCCGGCACGTCCACGCCGCCGACCGTCGCGTTGAGGTCGATCTGCACGAAGTCGCCCTCGGCGGCGGCGCGCTCGACCGTCTTGAGGGTGGCGAACCGCTCGCGCAGGTTCTTCACCTGCTCGTCGATCTCGCTCTCGTCGATCTGCAGCTCGTCAACCGTCACCTCGATGGTGCTGGCGTCGGGCAGCGTGATCTCCGGGCGGACGTCGACCTCGGCGGTGAAGTTCAGCGAGTCACCGTCGTTGAACTCGGTGATCTCGACCTCGGGACGCCCCAGCGTCTTCAGGTCGTGCTCGCGCACCGCGGCCATGATGTTCTCCGGGATGGCCTCCTGGACCGCCTCGTTGAGGACGGTGCCCCGGCCCACCCGCTGGTCGATCACCGCGGTCGGCACCTTGCCCCGGCGGAAGCCCGGGACCTGGACCTGCGAACCGATCTCCCGGTACGCCTTCTTGAGGCTCGGCTCGAGCTCGACGAACGGCACCTCGATGGCGAGCCGCACGCGCGTCGGGCTCAGAGTCTCGACGGTGCTCTTCACAGGCGTACTCCTTGACGGATCTGGGTTTGATTCTGGGCCTTCGATTGGCCCATCGAGTGTAGGCGAGCCGGCGGGGCCGGCTCGCAGCGCCCGGGGCGACCCGGACGCGGACGACAGTCGGGGTGGCGGGATTTGAACCCACGGCCCCTCGCTCCCAAAGCGAGTGCGCTACCAAGCTGCGCCACACCCCGTGGCGACGTGCAGTCTATGCCGTCGCCGCGCCTCAGGCAGTGCCGGGGCAACCCCCACCCGGACAGATCACCTAGAAAGCACCCATCTTACCCGCCACGCCGCCGCCCTCGCCCACCGCGCCGCCGCCCCGCTTGGGAGGGCGCGGCGCGGCGTCGGGACGACGCGCCGCCACGGGGCGGTGGCGCGGTCGCGCGCCCAGGACCGGCATTGGGTACGCTGTCGGCGCGCCCCGTTCCGGCGGGGCCGAGCGCGGGCGTAGCTCAATGGCAGAGCTTCAGTCTTCCAAACTGACGGTGCGGGTTCGATTCCCGTCGCCCGCTCCATAGGTTCCGGCCCAGGCCAGCGGCACACCCGCCGAGCCTGGGCCGTTCTCGATCGACCCTTTGCTGAGCCACCTGCACGACCCGCCCAAGGCTGCCTCGCGTGCCGACCGCCCGGTAGCGCGACATTCGGTGGCGGCACGCCTCGAAGCAGAATTCGGCGGACCCTATCGAAGGCCAGACTCATTCGCCGGGCGAAGAATTGCCGAGCCGCATTGATTCGTGCCGGCCAGCAACCCAGCCCTAGGGGGACGCCGCGCTCTTGACGGCCAACACTCGACCTTTCCCGGTTTCTGCCGAATCGACGGTAGAACCCGGGAAAGAATCAAGCTAGCAGCCCTGGTTACATGCAACCCAAGCCATTTCGCTGAAACTGCCCTCAGTAGCTATCTTGAATCCCTGGCCAGAAATGGGATATACTTTTATCAGGCCGGGGAAATCGCCGTATTCGAAGCCAGTGACGACCAGTTGCGTGGCGTTGGTCGGGTAGTCCCAAGTCATGCAACTACCGGGCCGAAGGATAAACGGGTAAGGGCTCAAGAGTCCTGCGCCGTTGGCCCACTTAAGTTGCGCCCGGTAGTCGCCGTGCACGCACAACTGGGCGCGACCTTTAGCGATCGCGGCCTGGGCCGGGCTCGGCGCGACGGCCACGAAAGCGGCACCCATCAGGGCAGAGGTGGCCAGGGCAAGCCCTATTTTCTTCAGCAAGGATCGCACAACTTCCCTCCAATCGTTGTAGAACCCCGCGCACCTGAACCCGTTGGTCAGCGGGGCGACGAACGCGTCGACGGCCGACACCTTCGACTCGACCGGGACGTGTATTTCGCACCCATCGAACATGCAAGCGGACCCCAGCACTATATTTCTAAACAGTGATCGAAGTCACATTTAAGCATGACCACGCCACTGCTCCAAGGTGGCAACAAGCGGTAACGCAGCCACCACCGGCTGACGTCGAGAGTCGGACCGGAAGTGCTACGGGTCAACCGCGCTCGACCGGGTAAGCAGCGCCATCGCCTGGTGGGGAGACGACCGGGCGCACGGGCGGGCGCGGTGCCATGCCGGCCCGCCCGTGCACCGCCTCACGACACGTGCGAGGTGATCCAGTTCCAGGCCGAGACAACCCACTCGGTCTGCTGGAGCCAGGCCACGCCCAGACCGACGAGGAAGACCGCAGCGGCCAGGTGCGCGCCCCGCGCGCTGCGCCGGACCCGCCCGAGCTGCCGCTCCAGCACCAGGCGGCCGACCGTCCGGGCCAGCGCGAACAGGCCGACTGCCACCAGCATGCTCAGCACGAGCACCAGCAGCGGGCCGGACAGGTTGCCGCCCCCGGAGAGCGCCCAGATCCCCCAGCACACGAAGGCGAACAGGCCAGCCGCCGCGCTCCACTCGCCGCCGCGACGCAACTGCGCCAGCCGCCAGCTCAGCGGCTGGCGCGGCGCCGGCTCGCCCGGCCAACCCGTACCGGTCGGCTCCTGCTCGACCACGGGAAACGGCTCGGTGCGCGAGCTGCGCGGTTGGCCCACCGGCGCCACACCCCGGCGGAAGCCGTCCCGCTGCGGCGGGACCCCGACGCCGGCCTGCGGTAAGACCTCGACGGTTCGCTCCGCCCACGGCTGCGTCTGGTCTGCCATCTCGTCCTCCCCCTGACGGGCGGCGCCACCACCGCCCGAATCCGAGGGTAGCCAGCCGGCAAATCGGTCGCCGACCGCCGTCCGGCGCGAACCCGACACGACGTGCCGAATCCCACACCCCGATTACAGCGCGTGGGACAGCGCGATATCGGCGACCTGGTGGGCTGGCGGTCCGGCCGGCCTGCGGTCCGGCGGTCAAGATCCGCACAACTTCCCAGATGTTGCTGCCTCCGACGCTCGTGAAGCAGCAACATCCCTGATGGTGTGCGGATCTTGATGGCGTGGGGAGGTACGGTCGGCTGATGGGTGACCCGGACCGACGCAGGCGACGACTGCGCCCCCATTCCGACTCCGAGGCGGCGGCGCGGAGCGTCGACGGCTCGCCGGTCAGCACCGCCGGCGTCCCCGACGGCGGGGATCCGCTGCCGCGACGTCGGGGGGCCGGCGGCGACGACCGCGACGGCGAGCGGGGGCTACGCGGGCTGGTCGGTTCCGGCTCGTCCCAGGTGGGGCTGAGCGCGGCGCTGCGGGCCCGCGACGTCGCCCGGCCGAGCGACGACGACCTCGCCGAGGCCGAGGCCCGGGTGACGGTCGTCCGCCGCAACTGGGTGCCCCGCGAGGACCTGCCCCGCTCGCCGCGCTGACCGCGAGCGGAGCCAAACCCCGAGCGGGCCAAACCCCGAGCGGGCCAAACGGCCAGCGGCCAGCGGGCCAAACCGCGAGCGGGCCAGCGGCCAGCGGCCAGCGGCCAGCGGCCAGCGGCCAGCGGCCAGCGGCCAGCGGGCCAAACGGCCAGCGGCGACCGGCCGGCACGGTCAGGGCAGGTCGGGCAGCTTTCGGGTCCGCTCGTACTCGGCGACCTGGATGATCCGGCGGGCATGCCGCTCGTTCCCGGAGAACGGCGTGTTCAGGAACGCCTCGACGATGCCCGTGGCCTCGTCCAGCGTGTGCTGACGGGCACCCACCGCGACGACGTTCGCGTCGTTGTGCTGGCGGGCGAGCTGCGCCGTCTCGACGCTCCAGGCCAGAGCGGCACGGACCCCGGCGACCTTGTTCGCGGCGATCTGCTCGCCGTTGCCGGACCCGCCGATGACCACCCCGAGGGAGGTCTCGTCGGCGACCACCCGGTCACCGGTGTGCAGGCAGAACGTCGGGTAGTCGTCGTCCGGGTCGTAGCTGTGCGGGCCGACGTCGACCACGTCGTACCCCTGCTTGACCAGGTGGTTGGCCAGGTGCACCTTCAACTCGAAACCGGCGTGGTCGGATCCCAGGTAGACGCGCATACCGGGCAGTCTGTCAGGCCGCGCTCTCCGATGCCGCAGGGGCGGCATCGGAGAGGCGGGTTCGTCACACGGTCGGGCGGGTGCGCGGTCAGCGCGGCAGCTCGGCGACCACCAGGCCGCCGCGCGCCTTCGGGGTGAACCAGGTGCTCTTACGGGGCATCTTCTCCCGGGCCAGGTTCACCGCGACGAAGTCCGCCACGGTCACCGGCGCGATGAGGATGGCCAGCTCGGCCCGCCCGGCGTCGACCTCCGCGGTGAGCCAGCTCGCCGGGTAGTCACCGCCCACGTAGGTGATCCGCTTGTCGCCCGGGTCCAGCCCCAGGGCGTCACGCAGCAGCAGCCGCTCGACCAGGGCGTGGTCCAGGTTCTCCAGGCGGGCGTCGGCGGTGGCGGGCAGGCGCACCGCGTACCCCTGGTCGGCAAGCCGCAGGTGGACGGTGCCGCCGGCCGCCGGGACCTCGACCGGGCCGTCGATCGGCTCGACCTCGGCCCCCGTCGCACGCAGCCGGTCGAGCAGCTCGCCCGGCGTGGTGGTCAGCTCGCTGACCAGCCGGTTGTACGGCTGGATGGCCACCGAGGCGGGGGTGGTCACCACGGCCAGGAAACGCGACAACCCGCCGGTCTGGGCGGCCAGGCTGCGGTGGTTGCCGTCGGCGACGACCAGTTCGCCGCCACTCGCCAGGGCGGTCAGCGCGTCCTGCTCGGCGCCCGGGCCGAGCAGCCAGATGGCGTGGGTGCGGCCCGCCTGGTCGGTGTCGGTCGCGGCGGGCGCCCCGGCCGCGTCGGTCGCCGCCGCGAGCGCGGCGTGCAGCTCGTCGCCACTTCCGGTCTGCAGCAGGAGTACGGGTGAGAGCAGGTGGCCCAGCGCCTCGGCCAGCGCGACGCGCTCACGCACCTTGGCGATGAACACGTCCTCGTTGCGGATGACGAGGCCCGGCTCGTCGGCGCTGGTGGAGATCTGGTCGGTGTCCACCATCGCGAACAGTCCGTACGCCGTCTCCTCGCCCGGGGCGCTGATCCGGTAGAGCACGACCACCTGCTCGGCGGGGGTGTAGCTGCCGTCGGCCTTGGCCTCGGCGAGTCGGGCCACCGAGGCCGGCAGCGCATCGAGGAACGACATCCCCACGCTGTCCGGAGCACGGTGTGGCATCTCGATGCCGAGGGCACTGTGCGGGTTCGCCTCGATGATCGCGGTGATCTCCGCGTCGTCGGCGAACTCGTCGTAGTTCTGCGCGCCGGTGCCGCCAGTGGTGATCCAGGCCCGGGCGATCGGATGTACGACCGTCATGCCCAGTGACGCTACCGGCGGCGACGTCACGGACGACGGGGACCCGCGCGGCGTCCACCAGATGAAAGTGCCCGGACGTCGACGCGTGGTCAGCCGGCGCGGCCGGACGCGCCGTTGTGCCGGCGGTGTCGACCGGCGACGACCGGTCCGGCGTTGCCGCGCCGGCCGGTCCCGACGGGACCGGTGACCGCGTTGCGGCGGGGTGTGGCGGGCGGCCCCGGCACGGGACGCTCGGGCGGTGGCGCCGGAACGGGCCGCGGGTTCAGCGGCGGGGTCGGCACGGGACGCGGCGCGGTGGGCGCCGGCGGGGGCGGGGCGGGCTCGGCCGGCGCGGCGGCCGACACCCCGACCGGTTCCGGAGCCGCCACGACAGGTGTCGGCGTCACTGGCGCGGGTGCGGACGCCACCGGCGTGACCCGCGCGGGTGTCAGGCGCGAGGTCACCGGCACCCGGGCCACGCCGACCACGATGGGCGGCGCGAGCAGGTCCGCCACATCGGCGGGAAGGTCGGGGCGGACCGTCGGCCAGCGGGAGCCGTCTACCGACCAGTACGCCGCGCCGGGAGTCTCGATCACCCCCTGTCGGGTCAACTGATCGTCACCGGACGCACGGTGCTTGGCCATCGGGACTGCCTCCACGAGCTGCGGTTCGCGGCCCTGCGGGTCGCTGCGGCGGACACCGAGGGAAACGACGTCGCCCGCCCACCGGTGACGCCACGACCGCGAGGCGTACCCGCCGCCGGGCGCGGCGCGCCCCGCCCCGTCCCACGAACGAGTGGCCGGACGGGGGCGCGTGTGCCGGGCTCAGTCGAAGATCGGGCCCTGCTCGCGGGTGCGCTTGAGCTCGTCGAAGCCGGGGGTGCCGGCGACCAGCAGCACCCCGTCCCAGAGGCGACCAGCCGCATCGCCCTTCGGCGCGGGGGTGATCACCGGACCGAAGAAGGCGACCTGGGCGCCGGCGATCCGGCGTCTCAGGAGAATCCTCTGCCCCGGCCCGGCCGACCGGCACGCGAATGAGAGCGTGACCTCGACCGCCGGTGCCTGGCCGTACGTGGAAGACTCGGACCGGGCCGGACGTCACGAGCGGTCGGCAGACGGGCGCCGCCGGGCGTACGGCGAGACGTGGGATGGAGACGAACAGTGCCGGGAGTGCGTAACCTGACGCAGGTCGAGGCGACCGAGCGGGCCCGCCTGCTCGAGGTGACCGGGTACGACATCAGTCTGGACCTGTCGACCGCGGTGCTGGCGGCCGACGGCCGCACCTTCCGGTCGACGACCGAGGTTCGGTTCCGCTGCGGCGAACCGGGGGCGAGCACGTTCATCGAGGTGGCCGCCGAGTCGGTGCGGTCCGCCACGTTGAACGACACCCCGGTGGACCTGTCCGACTGGTCGGCCGAGAAGGGCCTGCCCCTGTCCGGGCTGGCCAGCGAGAACACCCTGGTCGTCGACGCGGATTTCGCCTACTCCAACAGCGGGCAGGGGCTGCACCGCACGGTCGACCCGGTCGACGGCGAGACGTACCTCTACAGCCAGTTCGAGACGGCCGACGCGCAGCGGGTGTTCGCCTGCTTCGACCAGCCCGACCTCAAGAGCGTCTACACCTGGCACGCGACGGTTCCCGCGCACTGGCGGGTCGTGTCCAACATGCCGGTGCAGCGCGAGGAGCCCGCCGGTGACGAGCTCAAGACGCTCCACTTCACCGAGTCGCCCCGGATGAGCACGTACATCACCGCGCTGTGCGCCGGCCCGTACCACGAGGTGCGCGACACCCACGACGGCATCGACCTGGGTGTGTTCTGCCGGGCGTCCATGTCGCGCTACCTGGACTCCGACGACCTGTTCCTCATCACCAAGCAGGGCTTCGACTTCTTCCACGAGAAGTTCGGGGTGCGTTACCCGCTGCCGAAGTACGACCAGCTGTGGGTGCCCGACTTCAACGCCGGCGCGATGGAGAACTTCGGCTGCGTGACGCACGCCGAGTCGCACTACCTGTACCGCTCGCAGGTCACCGACTACGAGTACGAGCAGCGGGCCAACACGATCCTGCACGAGCTGGCGCACATGTGGTTCGGTGACCTGGTCACCATGCGCTGGTGGAACGACCTGTGGTTGAACGAGTCGTTCGCCGAGTGGGCCAGCCACTGGTGCAACACCAACGCCACCCGGTTCACCGAGGCGTGGACGACGTTCCAGTCGATCCGCAAGAACTGGGGCTACCGGCAGGACCAGCTCTCCTCCACGCACCCCGTCTACACGGAGATGCCGGACATGGAGGCCGTCGAGGTCAACTTCGACGGCATCACCTACGCCAAGGGCGCGAGCGTGCTCAAGCAGCTCGTCGCGTACGTGGGTGAGGAGCCGTTCGTGGCCGGGCTGCGGGCGTACTTCGGCAAGCACGCGTGGGGCAACGCCACCTTCGACGACCTGCTCACCGAGCTGGAGGCGGCCTCGGGCCGGGAGCTGCGCAAGTTCGCGGCGCAGTGGCTGGAAACCGCGCAGGTCAACACGCTGCGCCCGGAGGTGACGATCGCCGCCGACGGGACGTACGAGCAGGTGGCCGTCCGGCAGGAGGCGCCGGCGGCGTACCCGACGCTGCGCACGCACCGGATCGGCGTGGGCCTGTACGACCTGACCGACGGTCGGCTGGTCCGCCGCGAACGGTACGAGGTGGACGTGGCCGGTGAGCGGACCGACCTCGCCGAGCTGCGTGGCGTCCGGGCGGCGGACGTGTTGCTGCTCAACGACGACGACCTGAGCTACACCAAGCTGCGCCTCGACGACCGGTCGATGGCGACTGTGGTGCAGCACATCGGCGGATTCGACTCGTCGCTGGCCCGCGCGCTGTGCTGGACGGCCGCGTGGGACATGACCCGCGACGCCGAGCTGGCGACCCGCGACTACATGGCGCTGGTGCTGGCCGGGCTGCCCGCCGAGACCGACATCAACCTGGTCACCGCCACCCTGCGTCAGGCCACCACCGCGCTCACCCTCTACGCCGACCCGGCGTGGGCGGCCACCGGCTGGGCGGGGCTGGCCCGCACGGCGAAGGACGCGCTCGCCGCCGCCGAGCCGGGCAGCGGCTTCCAGCTGGCCTGGGCGAGGGCGTTCACCTCGGCGGCCCGCTCCGATGAGGACCTGGCCACGCTGCGCGGCTGGCTGGACGGCGCCGGAGCGCCGGAGGGTCTGACCGTGGACACCGAGCTGCGCTGGACGGTGCTCGGCGCGCTGGTGGCCAACGGCGCGGCCGGCGCGGCCGAGGTCGAGGCGGAGCTGGCCGGCGACCGCACGGCCAGCGGCGAGCGGGAGGCCGCGTACGCGCACGCGCTGGTGCCGACGGCGGAGAACAAGGCCGCCGTGTGGGCGCTGCTGACCGGCCCGGACGCGTTGCCGAACTGGCGGCACCGGGCGCTGCTGCAGGGTCTCGCCCACCCGGCGCAGGTGGAGCTGGTCACCCCGTACCGGGAGCGGTACTTCGCGACGGTCGGCCAGGTGTGGGCCACCCGGGACAGCGAGCCGGCGCAGGAGTTCGCCCGGCTGGCGTACCCGACGTACCTGGTGGACGACGACACGGTGGCGGCGACCGACGCCTGGCTGGCCGGGGACGGCAACCCGAGTCCGCTGCGTCGCCTGGTCGCCGAGGGCCGCGACGGCGTGGTACGGGCGATCAAGGCCCGCGCGAAGGACGCCGAGCAGAGCTGACGCAGCGAGTACGCGGCCCGGGCCGGCGTGGGTGCGAACCGACGCTGGCCCGGGCCATTATGGTTGCGAAAGGAGGTGGACGCGATGGCACAGCCGACCTACGAGTGGCGGCCCCCGGAGCGGGGCTGGCGCGAGCAGGACCTGTTCGACCTGCCTGAGGACGGTAACCGCTACGAGATCATCGACGGGAGCCTGCACGTGACACCACCCCCGGGTTTCGGACATCAGGAACTGGCGGACGAGCTGCGGGCTGCCCTTCGATCGACGGCGCCGGCCGGATGGCGGGTCATCCGGGAAGCGGGGCTCCGAGCGGCGGAGGGCAACCTCATCCCTGATGTCACGGTGCTGAAGCCGACAGCCCCGCGGGACGGCACCTGGATCGAAGCAGCGGATGTGGCACTCGTCGTCGAGGTGGAGTCACCCAGCAGCCGTCGGCATGACCGGTTCACCAAACCGTCGCTCTACGCCGAGGCCGGCATTCCCGCCTATTGGCGCGTCGAACGCGGCGACTTCGGCCCCGTCGTATACCGCTACGAGTTGGTGAAGGGCGTTCACTACAACCTGCTCGGCACGGTCGGCCCGGACGATCCGGTGCAGATCGACGAGCCGTGGCCGATGGTCCTTGACCCCTCTGCCTGGCCCCGCTGACACGCTGACATCACGAAGCCCGGCCCGCTGCGCGCGGGTCGGGCTTCGTCGTCGAGGATGCGCTTGATCGACTCGACATCGCCGATATGGGGGTGTCCGCGCGGCCGGGTCAGCCCTTGCCGGCGTGGCTGGCGAGCTGGTCGAGCCCGTTGATGATGCCGCCGGCCAGGTCGCCGCCGCTGAACGCGCCGACCATCGAGAGCGCGGCCAGCTTGGCGTACGTGTCGGGGATGCGCTTGCGGGCGTGCCGCCCGGTGACGATCTCCAACTGGCGCTGGTTGGGCGACACGGCGATCAGCACCGACTTGTCCGGATCGGCGAGCTGGCGGTGCAGCCGCTGGGCGTGCTCGCGGATCGGCTCGTCGAGGCCGCCGACGAAGACCGAGAAGACCAGGCCGGTGCCCTGGTCGGCCAGGCGCAGGGCCTCGTCGATGCGCAGCAGTTGGCGGGTCGAGAAAGGCCCGTCCAGCACCTCGGGCGGATTCTCCGTCCCGGCCTGCTTCTCACCAACGGTCACTTGCGCCTCCGGTTCCACCGGCCGGCGCCTCGACGCTGGCCTGCTCTAGCTTGTGGCTGGTCAGCGCGGGCGCCTGCGCGCCCGCCGTCAGCGCGGTGCCGGCCGAGTCGGCCAGCTGCTCCGGGCGGCCCAGGAACCAGACCGGAGTGAAGTCGAAGGGTCGGCCCGGCCGGTAGCGCTTGGCGCCACCACCACTGCCGGTGGCACCCCCACGGCTACCGGCAAACGACAGGCCGGCGATCACCAGCACTGCCGCCAACGGGATGCCGACGAAGACCAGCACCGTCTCGGTAACAGACAATCCCAACGCCCCCAGGCGGAAGAAGGACCTCGAACAAGCGGGTCGGATGGACGATCATGATGGCGACCGGCCAACTCCGTCGCCATTCACGTTAGCGGAGTCGACGGCCCGCCAGATTGCGGGGTGCCGATCCCACCCGTCACTGGCATGCTCCAGTTGCGCAGCGGTAGCGATGAGCCGCGCGTCATCGCCGTACCGACCGGTGAGCAGCACCCCGACGCACCGGGTCGCCGTGCCTGAAGCTCGCCGAGGGTGGCGGACAGCGGCCACGCCGCCGAGCAGCCCAGCTCCGAGGTGGTCGTCTTGCCGAGGCTCGGCCATGCCCTCATCCTGCCCGTTGGGAGCGGCTGTGAGCGGGCCGACACGGCATCGGCCTCCGCGGCGCTCCGGTATCCGATCCGCCCGACTCGCCGCGTCGGACTGCGCGGCCGACCGCACCTCCCTGCCGTGCCCTTTGCTCTGCTTCAACAGAGGCAACAGCAGACGTCCGATTACCGGACACGCGGTGTTGCGTGGGGTGAAGCAGAGCAAAGGCAGCAGAACAGGGGTACGCCGTCAGCGCCGCCCGTACAGGAAGCGCAGGGCGTTGGTGGACCGGAGCTTGGCGCGCTGGGCGTCGGTGAGGAAGTCGGCCGCGTCGACCACCGCACCGGCCGGCCGTTCGCCCAGCGGGTACGGGTAGTCGCTGCCAACCAGCACCCGGTCGTCCCCCAGCGTGTCCACCAGCAGCCGCAGCGCGGGCGGCGTGAAGACCACCGAGTCGACGCTGAACCGGTCGACGTAACTGCTGGGCGGAGCGGCGGACGCCCCACGGACCAGGTCGCCCCGGCGGTGCCAGGCGTTGTCGGCGCGGCCCAGCCAGAACGGGAAGCTACCGCCACCGTGCGCGAAGCAGATCCGCAGTGTGTCGGGCACCCGGTCGAAGACACCGCCCAGGATCATCGCCAGCACCGACAGGTGCGTCTCGGCGGGCATGCCGGTGAGCCAGCGGGCCATCCAGCGGTCCAGGCGCGGGCCGCCCGGCATGTCCCACGGGTGGACGAAGACCGGAGCACCCACCTCGGCGCAGTGTTGCAGGAAGGTCACCACGCCGGCGTCGTCCAGGTCCCGGTCGCCGACGTGGTTACCGATCTCCACGCCCACGTGCCCGGCGGCAAGGCTGCGATCCAGCTCCGCGCAGGCGGCGTCCGGGTCCTGAAGCGGCACCTGACAGAACGGCACCAGTCGGTCGCCACCGGCCGCGACGACCTCCAGGGTCAGGTCGTTGAAGATCCGAGCGACCTTCACCGCCTGCTCGGCCGGGCGGTCGTAGCTGAAGAAGACCGGCGTCGGCGACACCACCTGAAGGTCCACACCGTCGGCGTCCATGTCGGCCAGTCGGCGCGAGGCGTCCCAGCACTCCGCGCCGACCGGCCGGAACTCCGTCTCCCCCACCATGATCATGGCGGCGCGCTCGGAGTCCACCCGCAACCACGGCCAACCGGACCCACCGCACGCCGCGCCGAGGTCCGGCCACCCCTTGGGTACGACGTGCGTGTGCACGTCGACCACACCAGCGGGCATCAGCCCTTGCCCGGGTGCAGGGTGCCGCAGTTCGCGCAGGTGCGGGCCGACTCGTCGGCATAGAACGCCTGGAACACCGGCGGCAGGTCGGCCGCGATGTCACGGACCTGCAACTCCACCTCGTGCACCTTGTGCCCGCACTCCGGGCAGTACCACTGGAACGTCTCCAGCGTGCCCTCCTCGCGAACCCGCTCGACGACCACACCGATCGAGCCGGCCTCCGGCCGCTGCGGCGAGTGCGGGGTGTTACGCGGCAGCATCCACATCTGACCCTCGCGCACGTGCACCGTACGCGGCCCCTCCGGGGTCATCAGGTTGATGTGCATGTTGCCCTTGACCTGGTAAAAGAACTCCTCGTACGGGTCCACGTGGAAGTCGGTGCGCTGGTTGGGGCCACCCACCACCATCACGATGAAGTCGTCCCCGCCCGGAAACATCTCCTTGTTGCCCACCGGTGGCTTCAGCAGGTGCTGGTTCTCCGCGATCCAACCCGGAAAGCTGAACGGCTCGGCGATCTCACTCACGACTGACCTCCCGAGGGAAGAAGGGCCACGGCCTGAATCTCGATGAGCAGGTGCGGGTGCGGCAACTGGTGCACCGCCACCGTCGTGCGGGTCGGCCCGGACGCGTCGAAGAACTCCGCCCACACCTCGTTGTAACCGCCGAAGTCGTTCATGTTGACCAGGTACGACGTCACCTGGACCAGGTCGGTGAGGTCCGCGCCGACCGAGCGCAGCAGATCCCGGACGTTCTCGATGACCGCCCGCGTCTGCACCCGGATGTCCAGGTTGGTGGTGCCGAACTCGTCGACCTCGACACCGGCGAAGCTGTTGTCCGGCCGCCGGGACGACGTACCGGAGACGAAGACGAACCCACCCGCCACCTTGACGTGCGGGAAGGCCCCGCGCGGCACGGCCTTGCCGGCGACCACCACCCCACTCACGACGACGCCCGCAGCGACGCCGTGCCGAGCTTCTCGACGACCGCGCGGACATGGGCGCCGGGGCGCAGCGGCACGGCGGCGGTCGCCGCGCCGGCCAGGAAGACCCAGCCCGACTCCAGCCGCACCCCGTACCGGCCCGCCAGCCGGATGCCCTCGTCGAGCGCCCGGCGCGGATCACCGAGGATCGCCGCCGTCGAGCCGACCTGGGCCACCCGACCGTCGACCTCCAGCAGCACGCCCAGGTTGTCCAGCCCCGCCGGCACCGGGGACCACGGGCCGATCACGAAGGCGGCGGCCGAGGTGTTGTCGGCGATGACGTCCGGCAGCGAGAAACGGAAGTCCGCGTACCGGGAGTCGATCAGCTCGATGGCCGGGGCGACCGCGCGGACCGCCGCGGCGAACTCGCCGACCGGCTCGCCCGGCTCCGGCAGCCGGTCCAGCAGGAACGCCACCTCCGGTTCGACCCGGGGATGGATGTACGCGGACGGGTCGACGACGCCACCGTCGGGCACCCGCATCGCGTCGGTGAGCCGCCCCCAGATCACCTCGTCCACGCCGACCTGGGCCATCTTCGCCTTGCTGGTCAGCCCCATCTTCAGCCCGACCAGCCGCGCACCGGCGTCGACCCGGCGCTGCACCAGCGCGGCCTGCACGGCGTACGCGCCGTCCACGTCCAGGCCGGTCTCGGCGGCGAGCTGCGGGATCGGGGTGGCGGTGGCCGCCGCCGCGCCCAGCTTCTCGGCGATCCCCGCGACGTCCGTTGCGATCATGACTGCTCCTCCGTGCCGGCCAGGTCGAGTGCCACGTCGACGATCATGTCCTCCTGGCCGCCGACCATCCGGCGACGGCCCAGCTCCACGAGGATCGACCGCACGTCCACGCCGTACTTCGCCGAGGCCCGCTCGGCGTGCCGCAGGAAGCTTGAGTAGACCCCGGCGTACCCCAGGGAGAGCGTCTCCCGGTCGACCTGAACCGGCCGGTCCTGCAATGGGCGGACGAGGTCGTCGGCGGCGTCCATCAACGCGAACACGTCGCAGCCGTGCTTCCAGCCGTGCAGTTCGGCGACCGCCACGAAGACCTCCAGCGGCGCGTTGCCGGCGCCCGCGCCCATGCCGGCGAGGGACGCGTCGACGCGGACGGTCCGGCCGTGCGGCGCGTCGGGGCCGACCGGCGCGGAGCCGGTGACCCGACCGTGCTCGACGGCGAGCACGCTGTTCGCCACACCGAGCGACAGGTTGTGGTGGGCGTGGATGCCGATCTGCGTCTCCGGGTCGAGGACCTGCCGGTACGCGTCGACCCGCTGCGCCACGTCGGACATCAGCAGCCGGCCACCGGAGTCGGTGACGTAGACGCAGTGCGCCCCGTACGACTCCATGAGCTTGGCCTGCCCGGCCAGCCCGGCCGGGTCGTTCATATGCGACATCATCAGGAACCCGGCCACGTCCATGCCGTTCTCCCGGGCCCAGGAGATGTGCTGCGCGGAGATGTCCGCCTCGGTGCAGTGCGTGGCGATCCGGACGCTCGTCACGCCGAGCGCCTTCGCCGCCCTCAGGTCGGCGATCGTGCCGATGCCGGGCAGCAGCAGGGTGGTCAGCTTCGCGTTCGTCAGCACCTCGGCGGCGGCGGAGATCCACTCGGCGTCGCTGGCCGCGCCGTGGCCGTAGTTGACGCTGGACCCGGCGAGCCCGTCGCCGTGCGCCACCTCGATGGCGGCCACCCCGGCGGCGTCCAGCGCGGCGGCGATCGTGCGTACCTGGTCGACGGTGTACCGGTGGGCGATGGCGTGCATGCCGTCGCGCAGCGTCACGTCCTGGATGTACAGGCCGGTCATGCCACCGCTCCCGTCGCGCGCAGGGCCACCAGCCGCTCGGCGGTGCGCAGCGCGGCCGACGTCATGATGTCCAGGTTGCCGGCGTACGCCGGGAGGTAGTGGCCGGCGCCGGAGACCTCCAGGAAGACCGACACCTGGAGGGCGGTGAGCTGACGCCCGAGCGACGGCAGGTACGCCTGCACCCGGTCGAACTGCACGTCCTGCTTGAGCCGGTAGCCGGGGACGTACTCCTGGACCGTCGCCACCATGTCGCTGATCGAGGCGGCGATGTCGGCGGTGTCGGCGTCGGCGTCCGGGCAGAGGCAGTAGACGGTGTCCCGCATGAGCAGCGGCGGGTCCGCCGGGTTCAGCACGATGATCGCCTTGCCCCGCTCAGCCCCACCGACCACCTCGATGGCACGGGCCGTGGTCTCGGTGAACTCGTCGATGTTGGCCCGGGTGCCCGGTCCCGCGGACTTCGAGGCGATCGACGCGACGATCTCGCCGTACGCCACCGGGGTGACCCGACCGACGGCGGCGACGATCGGCACGGTCGCCTGCCCGCCGCAGGTCACCATGTTGACGTTCGGTTCGTGCAGGTGCTCGTCGAGGTTGACCGGCGGCACCACGTACGGGCCGATCGCGGCCGGGGTCAGATCGACCACCGTGCGGCCATGCTCCCGCAGCACCTCGTGGTGCCGGCGGTGCGCGCCGGCCGAGGTGGCGTCGAAGACCAGCTCGACGTCGGCGAACTCGGGCAGCGCGACGAGACCGTCGACGCCCTCGGCGGTGGTGACGACACCGAGGCGGCGAGCCCGGGCCAGGCCGTCGGAGGCCGGGTCGATGCCGGCCATCGCCACCATCCGCAGGCTGTCACTCAGCCGGAGAACTTTGATCATCAGGTCGGTGCCGATGTTGCCGGAACCGAGCACCGCCACGCCGACGCTCATTGGTTGCTCCCGTCGCTGAAGCAGGTGCGCACCGAGCCGAGCCCGGAGATCCGCGCCTCGTACGCCGCACCGGGCGTGACCGGCACCATCGGGCCGAGCGCCCCGGAGAGCACCACGTTGCCCGCGCGCAGCGGGTCACCGGCGCGGGCGAGGGTGCTGGCCAGCCAGTGCAGGGCGTGCAGCGGGTTGCCCAGGCAGGCCGCGCCCGCGCCCACCGAGACCGGCTCACCGGCGTGCTCCAGCACCATCCCGCACAGCCGCAGGTCGACGTCCGCGAGCCGGCGCGGCGTGGTGCCCAGCACGAACAGCCCGCTGGACGCGTTGTCGGCGATCGTGTCCACGATGGAGATGTCCCAGCCGGCGACCCGTGAGTCGACGATCTCGATGGCGGGCAGCACGTGGTCGACCGCGCGGATCAGGTCGACGGTGGTGATCCGCTGCTCGGTGAGGTCGCCGCCCAGCACGAATGCGATCTCCGCCTCGACCCGAGGCTGGAGCAGCCGGTCGATCGGCACCTCCACCCCGTCGCCGACGGCCATCTCGTCGGTCAGCAGCCCGAAGTCCGGCTGGAAAACCCCGAAGGTCTCCTGCACCGCCCGGGACGTCAGCCCGATCTTCGCGCCGACGCGGCGCTCGCCCCGGTCCTGCCACGCCCGCGTCTGGAGCTGCTGCACGCGGTACGCGGACTCGATGTCCCCCTCCGGCAGCAGCCGACCACGCAGCGGCGGGCACGGCTTGCCGGTGCTGCGGGCCTCAGCCAGCTCCCGGTTGGCGGCCTCGATGTCGGCTTCCATGTCGGCTTCCATGCCCGCTCCCTCGCTTCGGCTCACGACAGGTCCACGCAGACGTTGGTGAGTTCGGAGTAGAAGTCCAACGAGTGCACGCCGCCCTCGCGGCCGATGCCGGACGCCTTCACCCCACCGAACGGGGTACGCAGGTCACGCAGGAACCAGGTGTTGACCCAGACGATGCCCGCGTCCAGGCGCGCACCGGCCCGGTGCGCGACACCCACGTCCCGGGTCCACACCGTCGCCGCCAGGCCATACTCGGTGCCGTTGGCCAGGGCGTACGCCTCGTCCTCGATGTCGAACGGCGCCACGTGCACGACCGGGCCGAAGATCTCCTCCCGGTTGGTGCGGGCGTCCGCGCCGAGGCCGGCGAGTACCGTCGGCTGCACGTACGACCCGCCGTCGCGGGCGTCGCCGAAGGTGGGCGTACCGCCGCCGGTCAGCACCTCGGCGCCCTCGGACCGGGCCAGCTCGTACGCGCCGAGCACCTTCGACCGGTGCTGCGGGGAGATCAGCGGCATGGTGGCCGTCGCCTCGTCGGTCGGCCAGCCGAACGCCAGCTCGCCGGCCCGCTTCGCCAGCCGGGCGGTGAACTCCTCGAAGACCGGGCGCTGCACGTAGATGCGTTCGGTGCACAGGCACACCTGACCGCCGTTGGTGAAGCTCGACCGCACCGAACCGGCCACCGCGGCGTCCAGGTCGGCGTCGGCGAAGACCAGGCCAGCGTTCTTGCCGCCCAGCTCGAAGCTGACCGCCTTCACCCCGTCGGCGGCGGCCCGCATGATCGCGCCGCCGGTGGCCGACTCGCCCGTGAAGGTGATCGCGTCCACGCCCGGGTGGCGGGTCAGGAACTCCCCCGCCGAATCCGGACCGAAGCCGTGCACGAGGTTGAACACACCCTCGGGTACGCCGGCGGCCGCCATCACCTCGGCGAGCAGCGTCGCCGAGGCGGGGGTCTCCTCGCTGGGCTTGACCACCACGGCGTTGCCGCAGGCCAGCGCCGGGGCGACCTTCCAGGTGAGCAGCAGCAGCGGCAGGTTCCACGGCACGATGACCGCGACCACGCCGACCGGCTTGCGGACCGCGTAGTTGAGCGCCCGGCCGCCGGTCGGGGTGACAGTGGTGAACGACTCGGTGGGCGCGGTCGCCGCGATCTCGGCGAACGCCCGGAAGTTCGCCGCGCCGCGCGGGATGTCCAGCGTGCGGGCCTGGGCGATGGACTTGCCGGTGTCGGCGACCTCGGCGGTCACCAGGTCGTCGAAGCGGCGTTCCAGCTCGTCGGCCACCCGGCGCAGAACCTCGGCGCGCTCACGCTCGCCCATCCGACCCCACGGCCCGCGCAGCGCCGCGCGGGCGGCGGCCACCGCGTCGTCCACCGTGGACCGGGACGCCTCGACCACCTCGAAGACCGGCTCGCCGGTCACCGGGCTGACCTTGGTGAACGTCGACCCACCGTCGACGAACTCGCCGCCCACGAAGTTACGCAGGCCCGGCGGCCCGGCCGGCGCGTGACCGGTCATCAGTGCGGGGTCCCAGAGTGTCGTCACGCGCGCCTCCCTCGGCTGAGCGCTGCCGCGATCGCGCCGGCCAGCAGCAGCGCCGCCCCGCCGGCGACCGCGCCGAGAACCCGGTGCTGGCGGCGGACCCGGCGGCGCACCTCGGCGTACGGGGTGGTGGAGAAGGACACCAGCTCGTATTGGGAAACGTACCGGCCGGGCAGGGCCCGTTCCAGTGCGTGCTCCACCCGCCGCCGGGTCTGGAACACCGGCGAGGCGACCCGGTCGCGCATCTCCACGAAGTTGGTCAGCGCCATCTGCGCGATGGCCTCGGCGTTCTCCTGCCGCCGACGCTGGAACAGCGGCAGCGCCGCCGACCACTCGTCGGCGCACTCGTCGAGGCAGCGGTCCAGCTCGACGACGTCCTCGAAGGCACAGTTCGCGCCCTGGCCGTAGAACGGCACGATGGCGTGGGCGGCGTCGCCGAGCAGGCCGACGGTGCCGTTGACCTGCCAGGGCGTACTGCGGACCGTGCCGAGCACGCCCACCGGGTTGTGCTGGTAGTCGTCCACCAGGTTCGGGGCCAGCGGGATCACGTCCGGGTACTGCTCGGCGAAGTGCGCCCTGATCGCGGCCGGGTTGTCCAGGGCGGCGAAGCTGCCGACGCCCTCGTTGGGCCAGAACAGCGTGCAGGTGAAGGAGCGGTCCGGGTTCGGCAGAGCGATCATCATCGAGGTGCCACGCGGCCAGATGTGCAGCGCGTCCTCGTCGAGCGCGAAGTCCCCGCCCAACGGCGGGATCGTCAGTTCCTTGTAGCCGTAGTCGAGGAAGTCCACGCTCTCGCGCAGCAACCCGTACGCCAGGAGTTGCCCGCGCACCGCGGAGCCCGCGCCGTCCGCGCCGAGCACCACCGACGCCTTGGCGGCGACCGGGCCCTGCGGGGTGTCGAAGCTCAGCGAGCCGTCGGTCGCGTCGAGCCCGACCAGCCGGTGCTCGAAGACGACCCGTACTCCGGGCAGCGCGGTCGCGGCGTCGAGCAGGGCGTTGTTCAGCGCGCCCCGGCTGATCGAGTTGATGGCCCGGTCACCGGCCGCGCTGTACGACTGGAACTGCGGCTCGCCCTCCACCGGGTGGATCATCCGGCCGCGCATCGGCAACGCGTCGGTCATCACCTGCTCGGCCAGGCCGATCCGCCGCAACGCGTCGAGCCCGCGCTCGGAGAGCGCCAGGTTGATCGAACGTCCCCGCTCGGCCGTGCCGGTACGCGGGTCCGGCCGCCGCTCGTAGAGGGCCACCGGATAGCCCCGCCGGGCCAGGAAGCAGGCGGCGAGGCAACCGGCCAGGCCGGCGCCGATGATCGCGACCTCGTCGCGCCGGGCCGTCATAGGTTCACCCGCCCCACGGTGGCGGCGAGCGCGGTGGCGGCCCGCCAACAGTCGAGGTACGTCGAGTAGAGCGGCACCGGGGCGAGGCGGACGACATCCGGCTCCCGGGCATCGGCGATGACGCCGTGTTCGTACCGTAGGCGTTTGGTCAGCTCGGCGGCGTTGCCGGCGCCGACGCGGACCGAGAGCTGGCAGCCCCGGCGGGCCTCCTCGCGCGGGGTGACCACCCGCAGCGGCCGGTCGGCGGTGACCTCGTCGAGCAGCGACTCCAGCCAGCCGGTGAGGCGCAGGCTGCGGGCGCGCAACGCCGGCATGCCGACCGCGTCGAACAGTTCCAGCGAGGTACGCACCGGACCCATCGCGAAGATCGGCGGGTTGGAGATCTGCCACGCCTCCACGGTGGCCGGTGGCCGGGACACCGGCGTCATCTCGAACCGGGTGGCCGCCGCGGTGCTCCACCAGCCCTCGAAGCGCGGCAGGTCGGGATCGCCGAGGTGCCGCTCGTGCACGAAGACGCCGGCCAGGGCCCCGGGACCTGCGTTCAGGTACTTGTAGGAGCACCAGGCCGCGAAGTCGACATCCCAGTCGTGCAGGGCCAGCGGCACGTTACCGACCGCGTGGGCCAGGTCCCAGCCGACCACCGCGCCGGCCGCCCGACCGGCGGCCGTGATCGCCGGGATGTCCAGCACCTCGCCGGTGAGGTAGTTGACGCCGCCGAGCAGCACCAGCGCCACCCGGTCGCCCTCGGCGGCCAGGTAGTCGGTGACGTCCTCGGTGCGCAGCGCGTCCTCGCCGGGGCGGGGGCGCAGCCGGACCACCGTGTCGTCCGGGTCCAGGCCGTGGAACCGGGCCTGGCTGCGCACCGCGTAGCTGTCCGAGGGGAAGGCGGCGTCCTCGATGACGATGCGGGTGCGCGCGCCGGCCGGGCGGTAGAAGCTGACCATCAGCAGGTGCAGGTTGACGGTGAGCGAGTTCATCACCACGGCCTCCGTGGGCCGGGCGCCGACCAGTCGGGCGGCCGGCCCGGTCAACAGCTCGTGGTACGGCAGCCAGGCGCGTTCGGCCTCCAGGTGCCCCTCGACGCCGAGCCGCCCCCAGGCGTCCAGGTCGGCGAGGAGTTCGTCGCGGGTCGCCCGGGGTTGCAGGCCGAGCGAGTTGCCGGCGAGGTACGCCGACTCGGCGTGGTCGCCACCGTCGGCGGGCGGCACGTGAAAGAGGTGCCGGTGACCCGGGTCGGCCTCGTCCAGCCGACGTGCTTCGTGCTCAGGGGTGTCCACAGGGGTGTCTCGCTCTCCGGTCACATCGCGGTACGGGCCGACCACAGCTCCGGGAAGACCACCCGGGCCATGCTCCGTTGCAGCCACGCCAGGCCGGCGGAGCCGCCGCTGCCGACCTTGGCGCCCATCGTCCGCTGGACCGCCTTGACGTGGTTCCACCGCCAGTCGCCGAACTCCTCCGCGACGCCGCTGAGCGCCTCGCCGAGCAGCCGCAGGTGGTTGTCCGGGCCGCCGTCGGCGTAGATCCGCACCCAGGCGGCCTCGACCTCCGGCCGCGGGTCGTGCTCGGCCGCCACATCCCGGTTCAGCAGGTCGGCGGGGATGTCGAGGCCACGTCGAGCCAGCAGCGCGACGACGTCGTCCCAGAGGCTCGGGGCGGCCAGCGCGGCGCTGAGGGCGGCGTGCACCCCGGTCTGCCGACGGAAGGGGCGGATCAGCGCCGGGTCACGCAGCCCGAGCAGGAACTCGAGGTGCCGGTACATGGCCGACTGGAAACCACTGCCCTCGCCGAGCAGGTTGCGGAACCGGTTGAAGTCGGCCGGGGTCATCCAGCGCAGGCCCTGCCAGGCGGCGTTCAGCCCCTCCAGGTGCAGGGCCGCGCGGCGCAGCGGGGCCAGCGCGTCCCAGATCCGGTCGGCGCGCAGGAGACGCTGGGTCTCGCGCAGTTCGTGGCAGGTGAGCCCGAAGTACAGCTCCATGATCTGACTGACCATGAGGAACGACATCTCGCCCGGATCGTCGCTGAGGGGTTGCTGCAACTGGTGCAGGGTGCTGGCGCGCACGTACGCGTCGTACGGCACCAGGTCGGCGAACTCCAGGGTCGGCTCACCACCGTTGCGCGCGGCGCGGGCCGCCCGTTGTCGCGGGGTCACCGGTCGTACCGTGGCGACACGGTTCGACGCCCGCCGCTCCGTCGATTCCACCAGTCGTCTCCCTCTCCCGAAGCTGCCGACGTCATGATCTCGCGGTGGGATCGGCCTGCGGAATGCCGGATCAACGGGACTTGCCGGTCTGACCTGACGAACAAAAGGCAGCTAGGCGAATTCGGTTCACGAAAGTAAGGTTCGAGCGTGGACGACATGGACTGGGCGCTGCTACGCGAGTTGCAGGCCGACGCCCGACTCTCCTTCAGCGAGTTGTCCCGCCGGGTGCACCTGTCCCCACCAGCGGTCGCCGACCGGGTCCGCCGGCTCGAGGAGACCGGGGTGATCACCGGTTACCACGCCCACGTCGACCTGACCCGGGCCGGTCGTACGGTGGTCGCCCTGATCCGGATGTCCTGCTACGGGGCCCGCTGCATCCTGCACGACCCCGAGGTGTCCGACTGGCCGGAGATCCTGGAGATCCACCGCATCACCGGTGACGCGTGCAGCATGCTCAAGGTCGCCGCCGGCTCGATCGGAGACTTCGAGGCGGTCATCGACCGCCTCGCCCCGTACGGCCAACCGTCCAGCACCATGGTCCTGTCGTCCCCCCTCCCCTGGCACCCCATCACCCCCCCACCCCCACCCCTGACTCGGAAGTAGACCTACTTCCTCCCGATTAGGGCCGCTTCGCGCAGCGGAGCGACAAGGACCAACCCCCGCCCCCTCCTGCGCGATCTTGCACTTTCTGTTGCTGAAATACGAGGAATGCCCCGTATGCCGCGACAGCAAGCGCAAGATCGCGGGGGCCCAGGCCCAGCCCGGGTCGATCATGGAGCCGTGGTGGGTAGATGGTGACGAGAGGCACCTTTTGCGGGGCAGCACAACTCCATGATCGACGCCGGTTGGGGGCGGGGGATGCGGGGCCGGTCGGGGGCGGGGGTTTGCCTTTGGGGTGGGGGGAAAGCAGCGCGCGTGCCCAGGGGAGGGTTCCGGCGGCCGTCGCCGGTTGGGGGGAAATCATGCAGGGTCTTCGCACGATCAACCGCGCGCTCTCGTCCGTTCTGACACTGGTGGGGCTCATCGGGGCGTTCGTCCTGCTGTCGGTCGCACCGGCCCGGGCCGGCGAGAACACCTTCGTCGAGGTGACACCGAACAGCGTCCCGGCGGGCAGTCGGGTCACGATCCGCGCGAGCTGCGACAACAAGAACGATCGACAGGCCAACGTGCACTCCGACGCGTTCGGGCACATCATGCTCAGGCCGGACAACGGCTTTCTCAAGGGGGAGGTCACCGTTCCAGGCAACAAGGAACCCGGTGACTACCAGGTCGACCTGCGCTGCCAGAACAACCAGACCGCCCAGACGATGCTGACCGTGCTCAACATGGCCTCGCCCAGCAAGGGACCGGCGACCGGAGGCGGCGGCACCGCAGGCGGCCGGGGCACCGGCTCGGTCCTCGTCCTCGGCGGCGTGGCCCTGGTGGCCGCCGTGATCGCGCTCGGCATGGCGGGCGGTCGGCGTCGGCCCGGAGCCGGCTCCTGACCCGGACCTGCCATGACCCGCAGATCCGCACGTGCGCGGCCGGACCGCCCTGCCCGCTCTACGCGGCCGGACCGCCCTGCCGGCGTCCGGGCCGCGACGGCGCTGCGCGCCTCCGGTCGGCTGGTGGCCCGTGTCTCGGGCCGCCTGCGACGGGTCGCCGGGCAGGCGGTGTCCGCCAGCGTGGCCACCACCGACCCGGACGCCCGCCCGCTGCCGCCGCGCCGTCCCGGCGGGCCGCCGCTGGCCCGGCGTCGGTTCGGCGACAGGCCGGGGCTGCCGGTCCTGATCATCGCCACGCTGATGGTGCTGATCATGGCGATGCTCGGCGTCGAACAGGTGACCGGGGTGAGCCTGCTGCCGGACCGGATCAGCGCGGGCCTGCGGCCGCCGCCGAAGAAGTTCCCGGTGCTGCCGGCCAGCCGACCGACCGCCCTCGCCATCGACACGATCGACCTGCAGGCCCCGCTGCACGACGTGGGTATCGCCCCGGACGGCACCATCGCCGTGCCCGACGTGGCCCGCGCCCAGGAGGCCGGCTGGTACGACCAGGGCCCCACCCCGGGGCAGTACGGACCGGCGGTGATCGTCGGACACGTAGACACCACCACCGGGCCGGCCGTCTTCCACCGGCTACGGGAACTGCGCTCCGGTGACCAGGTCGACATCACCCGCGCCGACGGCCAGGTGGCGGTCTTCGAGGTGAACTCGGTGCAGCGGTTCGGCAAGGAACGGCTGCCGGTGGACGAGGTGTACGGCGATTTCAGCCGCCCCAGCCTGCGGCTGATCACCTGCGGCGGCCGGTGGGTGGGTGGTGAGACCGGCTACGCGGACAACCTGGTGGTCTTCGCCTCGCTGGTCAAGTCCCGTGGTGGTTGACCTACCGCGCCGGCCTCGAGGTACTCGGCGAGCCGGGCGGCCCCGGTGAGCATGGCCCGGCCGCGCTCGGTGAGCCGCCCGCGCCACTGGGCGAGCGACGTGGCGAGCGGTTCGGCGCCGCCGGCGTCCCGCACCCGACGCAGCATGTCGGCGATGTGACTCAGCCGGTACCCGCCCCGGCACAGCAGGTGCGCGAGTTGGGCCCCATCGTCGAGCACGACGTGCCCGGCTTCGACGAGGCCGGGCAGCTCGACCGCCCCGGCGTCTTCCGCCTCAACCTGGACCTGGGCCGGGCCGAGTTCTCCAGGGCGTTCGGCTTCGCGCCGAAGGCGTTCGAGGAGCACCGGGACGCCTTCGACTACGCGCGGCTGGACACGCTCACGCCGCACCCCGGCTATGCGCTGTACGGCTTCGCCAGCATCGTGATGCCGGGTCCGCAGATGCTGCCCGAGGTCGACCGGCTCCTCGCGATCGCGTACGGCCGGGCGGTCGACCGCCACGAGCGCGCGACGCGTCGGGCGGCCGACCAGCGGGACTGAGCGGCCCGGCGCGGGCCCGGGGTCAGGCTGCCGCTTCGGGCTCGCGCAGGTCGAGCCAGTCGGCCCAGCGCGGGTCCGGAGCGCGGTGCCCGAGGACCCGCCACGCGGTGCCCTTCGGCGCGGCCGGCAGGGCGTGCAGCCGCCAGCCCAGCTCCGCCGGGGTCTTGTCGCCCTTGGTGTGGTTGCACCGTGCGCACGCGGCGACCACGTTCTCCCAGGCGTGCCGGCCACCCCGGCTACGCGGGAAGACGTGGTCGATGGTCTCCGCCGGCCCCCGGCAGTAGGCGCACCGCCAGCCGTCCCGGGCGAAGATCGCGCGGCGGGACAGACCGACGTGGGTGCGGTAGGGCACTCGGACGAAGCGGGTCAGCCGCACGACCGACGGCACCGGCAGGGCGTCCCTGGCGCTGTGCAGGATGCCGTCGCCGTCGGCGACACAGACAGCCTTGGCGGAGAGGACGAGGATCGCGGCGCGACGCACGGACACGACACACAGGGGCTCGTAGGTGGCGTTGAGAACCAGCGCGCCGGAGCCCACCGTGGGTCGTATGTCAGGCATCGCGCTCACCCTCCCGGTTCAGCGGCTGCTGCGAACCCGCCGCCGACCGGAGTTGGGCATGGGGACCCGCACCGTCGACGCCCGTTCGATCACCGACGTCCGTTGCGCCAATAGTCCCTGATCGGACCCCGGATTGCACGTACTAATCTTGCTTCTGGTAACGGGATCACCCCCATCGGGGCGAATCGCCGTTCCGACCTGGGCGGGCGCTTTCGTTGCATGACGGTGTTCTACAGCCCTTGCCGACCTCAGTTGTGCCGAGTCTGTGCCCGATGATCATGCAAGTGATCGAAGATCATTGACCGCTGGGCTTGACGAACGTGCCTCTTTGCGGAACTACGAACAGCACACCCTGATCAACCAGGACGGCGATCGCGCGTCGCACGGTTGCGCGAGCGACGCCGTACTCCTGCACGAGGTGCGCCTCGGACGGGATCGCCCGGTTGGGTTGCCAGTCTCCGCGCTGGACCCGGGCCGCGAGGAACCCGGCCAGTTGGCGGTAGGGCGGCAGTGGTGCGCCGTGATCGATTTGCGCATCCGGGTCTCGTCGGACGTAGTACGGCGGCCAGCGACCAGCACAGCCGTGTTTTGCCAACACGGAACGTGATTCGCCCGTTTAACACCAGTCACCTAATCCGGGGTCGGATATGAAGCTCTTTCCCGCACCTGTCACGATGGCCGGTTCGCCCCGGTCCGACCCGGTGCTCGGACGTATCTCACCCGGCTGGTGGGTCGGCGGCTGCCGGTCCGAGGTCGTGCGGTACGAAGACAGGGTGAGTGCCGCCAGCGTGACGCCCCTTGCCCTGTCCGACGCCGTGTCGGTGAACTGTCAGGGCAGCACCTCCTGCGAGTGGATCTACGGGATCACCGACTCGGCGTGGTTCGCCGAGGGCAGCTACTGGATCCTGCTCAAGCCGCTGCGGGTCCTGCTGATCCTGGCGCTGGCGATGGTGGCCCGCTGGGCGCTGCACCGGACGATCGACCGGCTGGTCCGGACGACCACCGACGGCGCGGTGCCGACGCTGCTGCGCCCGCTGCGCGAGCGGGTGCCCACCGCCGCGGTCGACCCGGCCGAGTTCGTGCCGGAGCGGCGGCGGCAGCGGGCCGAGGCGATCGGTTCGGTGCTGCGCAGCCTGACCACGGCGTTCGTCTTCGGCATCGCGCTGTTGATGATCCTGCGTGAGTTCAGCTTCGACCTGGCGCCGCTGCTGGCCAGCGCCGGCATCGCCGGTGTCGCGCTGGGCTTCGGCGCGCAGAGCCTGGTCAAGGACCTGATCGCCGGGCTCTTCATGCTCATCGAGGACCAGTACGGCGTGGGCGACAACGTCGACCTGGGCGAGGCGACGGGCGTCGTGGAGGCGGTCGGGCTACGGGTCACCACGGTCCGGGACGGACGCGGCGTGCTCTGGTACATCCGCAACGGCGAGATCATCCGGGTGGGCAACAAGAGCCAGGGCTGGGCCCTGGTGGTGGTGGACCTGCCGATCGGCTTCAGCGGTACGGAGGAGGCCAACGCGGTGCTGCGTACGGCCGCCGCCTCGGTGGCGGTGGACCCGGAGCTGTCGCCCGAGATCGTGGAGGCGCCAGAGGTGCTGGGCGTCGAGCAGATAACGGTGGACGGCGCCGTGATCCGCACGGTGGTCAAGACGACCGCCGACGGCCAGTTCGCGGTGGGCCGGGAACTGCGTCGCAGACTGGCGGAGGCGCTGGAGAATTCGGGGATCACCGCGCAGATCGCCGCCGCCCGCATCTATCACGGTGTGCCGAGCCGGTCCCTGCCCGAGGGTGAGACCGGTCAGGGTGGGGCCACCTGACCTGGTGACACTGGCCGGCAATACACGGGTCGCGGTCCGCCCGGCCCCTGGGGTATCGTCCGTTCGTTCAGTCGGGGATGCGACGAACGATCCGTTCGCCCTGGCTAGTTGTCAGACGATCGGGCAGAATCCCGAAGCACGCGTTCCCGCTGGAGCGCGGTCACATCCTCGCTGATCCGCAGATCTGACGAGTGTTCCCGGTCCGGCGGCCACAAGCAGCCGCACCCGGGGGCCGATGGAGGCGACGGTGCCCGACGAGCGACCTTCCGTGGAAGGTCCGGCCACTTTTCACGAAGTGCTTGCCCAACGTGAATTTCGGGCTGTCTTCACGGCCGGGACCCTGTCCTGGATCGGTGACTACGTCGCCAAGGCCGCCGTGACCCTCCTCGTCTACCAGCAGACCAGGTCCGTCGCGCTCTCTGCCGCCGCGTTCGCGGTGAGCTACCTGCCGTGGCTGCTCGGTGGCCCGCTGCTCGCCGCGCTGGCCGAGCGGCACCCATACCGGCGGGTGATGGTGGCGTGTGACGTCATCCGGATGGTGCTGATGGTGCTCATCGCCCTCCCCGGCCTGCCGGTCGCGGTGCTGCTGGTGCTCCTCTTCACCACCACGCTGGCCAACCCGCCCAGCCAGGCGGCGAAGTCCGCGCTGATGCCGCAGATCCTCGCCGGAGACCGGCTGGTGGTCGGCCTGTCGCTGAACAGCAGTATCGGGCAGGCCGCACAGGTCGTCGGCTACCTGTTCGGCGCCGCCGTCGCCTCGATCGACCCGACCGTCGCGCTGCTGTTCAACGCGGCGACCTTCGGCTTCTCGGCGCTGCTGCTGCGCTTCGGTGTCCGGAATCGCGCGGCCGCGATGTCCACCGCCCACCGCAGCCACCTGCTGCGGGAGACCGCCCAGGGCTTCGGAATCGTCTTCCGTACACCGGTGCTGCGGGCCATCGCGGTGCTGGTGTTCAGCGCGATGCTCTTCTCGATCGTCCCGGAGGGGCTGGCCGCCGCCTGGGCCAACAAGGATGCCCAGAGCGACATGGCGGCGGGTACGACGCAGGCGGTGATCATGGTCGCCAGTCCGGTGGGCTTCGTCCTCGGCGGACTGCTGGTGAGCCGGCTGTGCGGTCCGGCCCGCCGGCTGACTCTGATGCGACCGCTCGCGGTGTTCGCCCCGCTGGTGCTGGTGCCGGCGCTGCTCGATCCGCCACCGCCGGTGGTGGCGCTGCTGGCCGCCCTGTGCGGGTTCGCGGTCGCCGGCATGCTCCCGATGGCCAACGGGCTGTTCGTCCAGGCGTTGCCGAACGGGTTCCGGGCTCGCGGGTTCGGCGTGATGGCCACCGGTGTCCAGGTCATCCAAGGGCTCGCGGTGCTGATTACCGGACTGCTCGCCGAACGGTTCCCCATTCCGGTGGTGGTCGGCGTCTGGAGCGCGGCCGGCGTGCTGCTGATGACGATCGCCGCCCTGCGTTGGCCGGACAAGCAGACGGTGGACGCGGCGATAGCGGCAGCCTCGGCGGCCAACATCGCGCCGACCCGCGAGGCGGGCGGCGTCGCCGTCAGCAAAAAGCCAGCCGAGCCGCGACCCGCCGAGGGCCGCCGCCGGCACGCGGTGACCTGATCCGCGGCGTGAGCCGGCGCACGGCCTCCGGGTCGGGTCGACGGCCGAGGCACCTGGCAGGATGGAACGGTGAACCCCGCAGGTGAATCCGGCCGTCCCGATGCGTCGATGACCCTCTTCGAAGCGGTCGGCGGCGAACCCACCTTCCGCAGGCTGGTGGACGAGTTCTACGTCGGCGTCGCCAACGATCCACTGCTGCGACCGATGTATCCGGAGGAGGACCTGGGCCCGGCGGCTGACCGGTTGACCCTGTTCCTCATGCAGTACTGGGGTGGGCCCAACACGTACTCCGCGCAGCGCGGGCACCCGCGGCTGCGGATGCGGCACGCCCCGTTCCGGATCGGCGTGGCCGAGCGTGACGCCTGGCTGCGGCACATGCGCGCGGCGGTGGACCGGCTCGACCTGGAACCGCAGCTCGCCGTCGCCCTCTGGGACTACCTGGAGCGGGCCGCGTACTTCATGGTCAACGCCATGGAGGACCCGGCCGAGCGCGCCTGACGGGGCGCGCACCCGGCGCCCGGGCTGCGGACCGCCTCAGAGCAGCGCGCCCTCGTCGTGCAGCCAGTCCACGAAGCTGGTGGCCACCGCCGCGCCGCAGTCGAGCATCTCGACCAACAGGGCGTCGTGGGTGCCGGCGCCGAGGGGCACCTGCAGCTCGGCGTAGATCGGCAGCTGCCCGCGCTCGGTCGGGTCGCCGATGTACGCCTTGCAGAAGCGGCGGGTGTGGTTCCACTCGTTGACCACCCGGTAGGCCCGGTCGGCCCAGTCCGGCGGGACGGTGGCGTGCGGACGGGCCCGCATCACCAGGATCTCGTCCTCCGGGCCCTCGAGGGTCACCAGCACGGCGTGCCGCTCCCACATGGCCAGCAGGTTGCCGTCGCCGTCGGCCAGGTAACGCACGTCGAGCAGGTCGAGTGCGTCACAGACCCGGCGCAGGCTCACCGGCTCGATGGTGGCCGCCATCTCGGTCAGTACAGGTCGGTCGCTGCCCGGGCAGTCGTCTCCCGGCTGGCGAGGACTCGGCGGCCCGACCCGGACCGCGCTCTCCACTGTGATCCCGCTTCGGGTTTCCGGATCACCGCCGTCGGCGGGACCGGGGCGCCATGACCACCACGGCATCGCTCGTCGCACCTCACTCCCCAGCGGATCCAGCCGCCTACGGTGCGTTGGATCCGAGGATGGACGGTACCCGGACAGCCGAGTTGAAGCACCCCCCCAACGACCCCACCGGCCCAGAAGAATGAGCGGTGTTCATCCGTTCGGACGAGCAGTGAGGGGGGTCACGGCAAGATCCATGGTCTTCTGCAACCAGGCCGCTCCGTATGGTCCCACCAGGCCCACCCAGCGGCCGGCGACCCGTACCCGCACCCCGGCGCGCGCCGAAGGGCCGGTCGGGTCGTCGACCGCGCCAAGGAAGCCCATCCGGACCAACCCCTGCACCAGCCGCTGCGGCACCTGGACCGCCGGGCCCGGCGGATCGTCCGGCGTGACCACCACGGCCACGTGGTCGAGCAGCGCGTCACGCAGCGCCCGCTGGCCCACCGCGCGGCCCGCCACCCCCTGGACGCTCGCCGTGCGCAGGGTGCCCGCCGCCGCGTCGGCGATCCGGCGCACCTCGACGCTGGGCAGCACCTCTACCGGCTCGCTGCGCGACGGCGGCAGGGGCCAGCGCCACTGCGCGTCCCGGCGCTCCGGCAACGCCGCACCGCCGCGTCCCAGCTCGGCCAGCAGGTCGGCCGCGCCCACGGTGACGTCTCCGACGGTGTCGCCGGCCACCGTGGAGGCGACCAGCACCTCCCACGGCAGCCGGGCCCACAGGACGACCCGGCCGGGAGCGCCGGCAGGCCGCAGCCGTACCGGCGCCGTCGCGTCCAGCCGGACCAACCGGGCCAGGAAGGCGCCCGCGTCGGCCACTCCGGTCAGACCGTGGCCGGACGGCGACGCCGCCACCCGGTCCGTTTCCGGCCGCGTCACGCCCCACCACCCTGCGGGGCGTACGTGAGCAGGAAGTCCCGCTCCTCGACGGTGATCCGCCGGGGCACCTGGCGGGTCAGGTCGAACGGCACCAGCACCGAGCGGGCGCGGCTGGCCAGCACGTCACCGTCGTACAGCTCGTAGGCGACGGTGAACCGGGACGCCTTGATCTCCTCCACCCACAGCTCGATGCGCACCGTAGGCGCGGCCTCCGCGGTGGCCCGACCCAGCGCGTAGTCGACCGGGCGCAGGTAGTCGACCTCGTGCCGGCGGATCACCACCCCGTCGGCGAACGAGCCCACTCCCCAGGCCCGGCCGCCGGCGAACATCAACGCCACCCGCGCCTCCTCGTACAGCGTGAGGAAGCGCGAGTTGTTGACGTGGCCGTACGCGTCCAGGTCGGACCAGCGCAGCGTGCAGTGGTAGACGAAGCGGTCAGTCACGGGTCAGCTTGCGGTAGGTCACCCGGTGCGGTCGGGCGGCCTCCGCGCCGAGGCGGTCGATCTTGTTCTTCTCGTACGCCTCGAAGTTGCCCTCGAACCAGAACCACCTGGACGGGTCCTGGTCGTCGCCCTCCCAGGCCAGGATGTGCGTGGCGACGCGGTCCAGGAACATCCGGTCGTGGGAGATGACCACGGCGCAGCCGGGGAACTCCAGGAGGGCGTTCTCCAGGCTGGACAGCGTCTCGACGTCCAGGTCGTTCGTCGGCTCGTCGAGCAGGATGACGTTGCCGCCGATCTTCAGGGTCAGCGCCAGGTTGAGCCGGTTGCGCTCGCCGCCGGAGAGCACCTTGGTCGGCTTCTGCTGGTCCGGGCCCTTGAAGCCGAATGCGGCGATGTACGCCCGCGACGGCATCTCGACCTTGCCCACCATCAGGTAGTCCAGTCCGTCGGAGACGACCTCCCAGACGGTCTTGTCGCCGTTGAGGCCCTCGCGGTTCTGGTCGACGTACGACAGCGAGACCGTCTCACCGACCCGGACCGACCCGTCGGTCGGCTGCTCCAGCCCGACGATGGTCTTGAAGAGCGTGGTCTTACCGACGCCGTTGGGGCCGATGATGCCGACGATGCCGTTACGCGGCAGCGAGAACGACAGGTCGTCGATGAGCACCCGGTCGCCGAAGCCCTTGGTGAGGTGGTTCGCCTCGATGACCGTGCTGCCCAGGCGGGGGCCCGGCGGAATCTGGATCTCCTCGAAGTCCAGCTTGCGGGTCTTCTCCGCCTCGGTGGCCATCTCGTCGTACCGGTCGAGGCGGGCCTTGGACTTGGTCTGCCGGGCCTTGGCGTTGGAGCGGACCCACTCCAGCTCCTCGGTGAGGCGCTTCTTCATCTTGGCGTCGCGGCGGCCCTCGACGGCCAGCCGGGCAGCCTTCTTCTCCAGGTAGGTGGAGTAGTTGCCCTCGTACGGGTACGCCCGGCCGCGGTCCAGCTCGAGGATCCAGTTGGCCACGTTGTCGAGGAAGTACCGGTCGTGGGTGATCGCCATGACGGTGCCGGCGTACTTCGCCAGGTGCTGCTCCAGCCAGGAGACGCTCTCCGCGTCCAGGTGGTTGGTGGGCTCGTCGAGCAGCAGCAGGTCGGGCGCCTCCAGCAGCAGCTTGCAGAGCGCGACCCGGCGGCGCTCACCACCGGAGAGCTGCGTCACGTCGGCGTCCGGCGGCGGGCACCGCAGCGCGTCCATGGCCAGTTCGAGCTTGGAGTCGACGTCCCAGGCGTCGAGGTGGTCCAGCTCCTCCTGGAGCTTGCCCATCTCCTCCATCAGCTCGTCGGAGTAGTCGGTCGCCATCTGCTCGGCGATCTTGTTGAACCGCTCCAGCTTGGCCTTGGTCTCGGCGACCGCCTCCTCGACGTTGCCGAGCACGGTCTTGGCCTCGTTGAGCGGGGGCTCCTGGGCGAGCATGCCGACGGTGTAGCCGGGCATGAGTCGGGCCTCGCCGTTACTCGGCTTGTCCAGCCCTGCCATGATCTTGAGGAGGCTGGACTTGCCGGCGCCGTTCGGACCGAGCACACCGATCTTGGCCCCCGGCAGGAAGCTCAACGTGACGTTGTCGAGCACGACCTTGTCGCCGTGCGCCTTGCGCGCCTTTTCCAGGACGTAGATGTACTGGGCCACGGTGCGGGCTACCTCCGTCGGTTTGCTGTCGCCTGAGTGGGCGGCGCGGCGCGAGCTGAGACCTCCGCCCGCCGCCGCCGGCCGGGAGCCGGCCGCGCGCACGCCATCGTCAATCCTGACAGGTACGACGCGCTTCGCCCACATCACCCCGCCCGAGGAGTAGGCCGCGGCACGCTGCCGACAAGATCACCTCTAAGATTCGCCGTACGCGAGGCGGGTAGGAGACTCCGGCGCGGGGGCCCAGACACCGCAGCTACGCTCAGTACGCTCATCGCGGTGGACCCGTCAGTACCCGGAGGTGGCCGATCGTGACCGTCCGTAGCTCCTTTGTCGTAGTGGCGAACCGTCTGCCGGTCGACGAGGTGAGCACCCCCGAGGGACGGCAGTGGCGACGCAGCCCCGGCGGGCTCGTCACCGCGCTGCATCCCGTACTCGCCGAGCACCAGGGCACCTGGGTCGGCTGGGCCGGCGGCACCGGCGCCGCGCCCGAGCCGTTCGACCTGGAGGGCATCCGGCTGCACCCGGTCCCGCTGAGCGCCGAGGAGTTGGAGCGCTACTACGAGGGCCAGTCCAACGCGACGATCTGGCCCCTCTACCACGACGCGGTGGAGACACCCGCGTACAAGCGTCGCTGGCGCGAGGCGTACCGCCTGGTCAACGCCCGGTTCGCGGAGGCCGCAGCCGACGTGGCGGCCGAGGGCGCGACGGTCTGGGTGCAGGACTACCAGCTCCAGCTGGTGCCGGCGATGCTCCGCGAGCTACGCCCGGACCTGCGGATCGGCTTCTTCCTGCACATCCCGTTCCCGCCGATCGAGCTGTTCATGCAGATGCCGTTCCGCACCGAACTGCTGCGCGGCCTGCTCGGCGCGGACCTGGTGGGCTTCCAGCAGCGGCTGGCCGCCCAGAACTTCGTCCGGCTGGCCCGGCACCTGCTGGGGCTCCGCTACGAGGGTCAGATGATCCAGGTCGACGGTCGGCAGGTGAAGGCGGGTGCCTTCCCCATCTCCATCGACACGCAGGAGATGGAACGGATGGCCGCCGACCCGGCGATCCAGGCCCGGGCCAAGCAGATCCGCGCCGAGCTGGGCGACCCGAAGACGATAATCCTGGGCGTGGACCGGCTCGACTACACCAAGGGCATCGAGTTGCGCCTGAAGGCGTTCCGCGAGTTGCTCGCTGACGGGAAGTTGACAGTTCCGGACGCCGTTATGGTGCAGGTGGCCACGCCGAGCCGCGAGCGCGTCGAGCACTACCAGGCACTTCGGGTCAAGGTCGAGCGCGAGGTTGGTCGGATCAATGGCGAATTCGGCCGAGTCGGCGTGCCTGCCGTGCATTACCTCCATCAGTCGTACAGTCGCAGTGAACTGGCCGCGATGTATGTTGCTGCGGACGTGATGATGGTGACCCCGCTGCGAGACGGCATGAATCTCGTGGCCAAGGAGTACGTCGCATCCCGTGCCGACCAGGGCGGTGCGCTCGTGCTCAGCGAGTTCGCCGGCGCCGCAACGGAGCTGCGCCAGGCATTCCTATGTAACCCGCACGACCCGGACGCGGTCAAGGACGCCCTGCTCCGGGCCGTGCACGTGGAGAAAACCGAGGCACGCCGCCGGATGCGGACAATGCAACGTCACCTGCGTACCCACGACGTGGGGCACTGGGCCAAATCTTTCCTCTCCGAACTGGGAGTTACCGAGGCGGAGGCCGCGTGAACACGGCCGTCAACGACGGAACGGCGATCGCCACCGGGGTGATGGACCCCGAGCTGCGATCCGCCATCGGCCGGATCGCCCGGGTTCCGCAGCTCCTGATCGCCTGCGACTACGACGGCACACTCGCGCCGATCGTGGAGGACCCCAGCACCGCCGTACCGCTGCCGGAGTCGGTGGCCGCGATCCGCGCGCTCGCCGCCCTGCCGCAGACGAGCGTGGCCGTGGTCTCCGGCCGCGCTCTGCGGGACCTGGCCGCGCTCTCCCGGCTGCCCAGCGAGGTGCACCTCGTCGGCAGCCACGGCTCCGAGTTCGACATCGGCTTCGTCGAGCGCCTCTCCCCCGAGCTGGTCGCCGTACGCACCCAGGTGCGCAACGCGCTGCGCGAGATCGCCGCCGAGCACCCGGGCATCCGGCTCGAACGCAAGCCGGCCAGCGTCGCGGTGCACACCCGTGGCGTCGACCCCCAGGTCGCCGCCGCGGCCATCGAGGCCGTCCGTAACGGCCCGGCCACCTTCGACGGCGTCACGGTGACGCAGGGCAAGGAGGTCATCGAGCTGTCCGTGGTGGCCACCCACAAGGGCACGGCCGTCGACCAGCTACGGACTCAGCTCTCGGCCAGCGCGGTGCTCTTCATCGGCGACGACGTCACCGATGAGAACGCCTTCGGCAACCTGCACGGGCCGGACCTGGGCATCAAGATCGGCCTAGGTGAGACCAAGGCCGGCTTCCGGGTGGCCGAGCCCATCGAGGCCGCCCGCGCGCTCGGGCTGCTGCTGGAGACCCGCCGGCACTGGCTGTTCGGCGAGCGGGCGGTGCCGATCGAGCGGCACTCCATGCTGGCCAACGGTCGTACCGTCGCGCTGCTCACCCCCGAGGCGAAGGTCAGCTGGCTCTGCCACCCCAAGCCGGACTCGGCGGCGATCTTCGCCGACCTGGTCGGCGGCAGCCCGGCCGGTCACTTCAGCATCAACCCGGAGCGTGGGGGCATTCCGCTGGGCCAGCGCTACCGCTCCGGCACCATGACCGTCGAAACCCGGTGGTCCGGGCTCACCGTCACGGACTGGCTGGACAAGCCGGCACGCGAGACGACGCCGGACGGCCCGGCGGTGGTGACCGGCGACTCGACCCTGGTCCGGGTACTCAGCGGCAACGGCCGGGTCCGGGTGGAGTTCGCGCCGCGCCCCGAGTTCGGCCAGGTGGCCGTGCAGTTGCAGCCGGTCGGCGACGGCCTGCTGGTGCTCGGCTCGAACGAACCGGTCGCCCTCTACTCCCCCGGGGTGGAGTGGCAGGTCAACAACGACGGTGGGTACGAGACCGCCAAGGCGGTCGTCGACCTCTCCGCCGCGGGTGGGCAGGTCGTGTTGGAGCTGCGCTTCGGCACGCACAGCCTGGAGCACCACCGGGTGCCGATCCACGAGCGGCAGGCCGCGGCCGAGCAGCCGTGGAAGGACTGGGTGGCCTCGCTGCGGCTGCCGTCCACCTCGCGTGACCTGGTCGCGCGCAGCGCCCTCACCCTGCGCGGGCTCTGCCACGAGACCACCGGCTCGATCCTCGCCGCGGCCACCACCTCCCTGCCGGAGGAGCTGGGCGGCGTCCGCAACTGGGACTACCGCTACTGCTGGCTGCGCGACGCGGCGCTGACCGCCCGCTCGCTCGTCGACCTCGGCTCCATCGAGGAGGCCGAGGCGTTCCTGCGCTGGGTGGACGGCTGCATCGAACGCACCGGTGGCCACCCGGAGCGGCTGCACCCGCTCTACACCATCGACGGGTACGAGCTGGGCGCCGAGGCGGTCATCGACACGCTGCCCGGGTACGCCGGCTCCCGGCCGGTCCGGGTCGGCAACCTGGCCAACCACCAGCTCCAGCTCGACGTGTTCGGCCCCATCGCGGATCTGATCGCGGCGGTCGCCGACGCGCGCGGCTCGGTCCGCGACGACGAGTGGCGGGTCCTGGAGAACATGGTCGAGGCGGTCCGCCGCCGTTGGCACGAGCCCGACCACGGCATCTGGGAGGCGCGGCTGCCACCCCGGCACCACGTCTTCTCCAAGGTGATGTGCTGGATGACCGTCGACCGGGCGCTGCACGTGATGCGTCAGCACGGCGGCGAGGACCGGGCCGATTGGAAGGACCTGCGCGACCGGATCGGCGCCAACGTGCTGGAGCACGGCTGGCACGACGACGTCGAGGCGTACAGCGTCGCGTACGGGGACGAGGACATGGACGCCTCGTCGCTCTGGATCGGCCTCTCCGGCCTGCTCCCGGGTGACGACCCGCGCTTCCTGTCCACGGTCCTGAAGATCGAGGCTGATCTGCGCAGCGGCCCGGTCGTCTACCGGTACCACTGGGACGACGGCCTGCCGGGCCGCGAGGGCGGTTTCCACATCTGCACGGCGTGGCTGATCGAGGCGTACCTGCGCACCGGTCGCCGCACCGACGCCGAGGAGCTGTTCGCGCAGATGGTGCTCACGGCCGGCCCGACCGGGCTGCTCCCCGAGCAGTACGACCCGCTCGCCGAGCGCGGCCTGGGCAACCACCCGCAGGCGTACAGCCACCTCGGGCTGATCCGCTGTGCCCTGCTGCTGGACAACATGCTCAAGCAGTAGGCCGACTCGCACGACGATCGGGGCCGGAGGCGCTTACTACTCCGGCCCCGATCCCGTAGTCCCGTAGTCCCGTAGTCCGGCCCCAGGTCGCTCAGCGTGAGATCGGCCGGGTGCCAAGGGTGCTGTGGTTGTCCTTTGCTCTGCTTCAACCCGGGAAACACCCGCCGTCCGATACTCGGACACGTGGTGTTGCCTCCGTTGAAGCAGAGCAAAGGACCGACGCGCAGTCATCGGGTGCCCGCCCCGGGCCGGTGCGAGGATTCCCGAGCGATCTTGCCCATCGCGGCGCACCGCGACCCAGCGGCGCACCGCGACCCAGCGCCGCACCGCGACCCAGCGCCGCACCGCGACCCAGCGCCGCACCGCGACCTAGCGCCGCACCACCGCAGCCCGGGATGTCGTCACTCGTCGAGCGCGCCCACCACGTCACCCAGAACGACCACGGCGGGCGGGCGCAGGGCGGCGGCGAGCACCTCCGCGGCCACCGCGCCGAGCGTGGACCGCAGCGTCCGTTGGGCGCCTGTGGTGCCCTCCTGGACGACCGCGGCCGGCGTCTGCGGCGACCGGCCGTGTGCGATCAGCGTCTCGGCGATGGCGGCGAGGTTCTTCAGCCCCATCAGGATCACCAGGGTGCCGCGCAGGCCCGCCAGGGCGTCCCAGCGCACCAGCGACGCCGGCGAGTCGGGTGCCAGGTGCCCGGAGACCACGGTGAACTCGTGCGCCACGCCCCGGTGGGTGACCGGGATGCCGGCGGCGGCCGGCGCGGCAATCGAGCTGGTCACCCCGGGGACGACGGTCACCGGCACACCGGCTGCGGCGCAGGCCAGCAGCTCCTCGCCGCCCCGACCGAAGACGTACGGGTCGCCGCCCTTGAGCCGCACGACGCGAGCGCCGGCCAGCGCACGGTCGACCAGGATCTGGTTGATCTCCTCCTGGGCCCGGGACGGGCCGTAGGGAATCTTCGAAGCGTCTACCAGCTCGACGTCGGGGCGTAGCTCGTCCAGGAGCAGTCCGGGCACCAGCCGGTCGGCGACCACGACGTCCGCCTCGGTGAGCAGCCGCCAACCCCGCACGGTGATCAGCTCCGGGTCGCCCGGCCCCGCCCCGACGAGAGCCACCCGCCCGCCGGTCGCACCTGCCGCGCTTGTCGTGTCGGTTGCGGCGTCAGCCCGGCTCTGCGGCGGGGCACTCTCGGCAGAAGCCGGGCGCGCAGCGAGCAGGTCACGGATGGCGTCGCGGACGCTCATCGCCCGGCGGGGGTCGCCGCCGCCGAGCACCGCCACGGTGACCGGGCCCTGCCGGGTCACCGCCGGCGTCCAGGCGGTGGCGGCCGCCCGGTCGTCGGCCCGGACGCAGAAGATCCGCCGCTCGGCGGCGACGGCGCTCACCGAGGCCGCCGCGATCGGGTCGTCGATCGCGACCTGGACCAGCCACGCACCGTCCAGGTCCTCGGGCACGAACCGGCGCGGCACCCAGTGCAGCCGACCCGCGTCGACCCGGGCGCGCAACGCCGGGGTCAGCTCCGGTGCCACCAGCAGGACGTCCGCACCGGCGTCCAGCAGCGCGGGCACGCGCCGGGTGGCGACCGCGCCGCCGCCCACCACGACCACCCGCCGCCCGTCGAGCCGCAGACCGAGGGGGTACGGGCTGGCGCTCACCCGGCACCACCGGGCCGCTCGCTGGGCGCGGTCACTTCTCGGCCACGCCGGCGGAGTCGAAGGTGGCCACCTCGTGCAGTACCCGGACGGCGCCGGTGACCACCGGCAGCGCCAGCAGGGCGCCGGTGCCCTCGCCGAGGCGCAGCCCCAGGTCGATCAGCGGGTCGAGGCCGAGGTGTCGCAGCGCCACCGTCGCGCCCGGCTCGGCCGAGCGGTGCCCGGCGACCATGGCGGCGACCGCGTCCGGCGCGAACGCGGCGGCGGCGAGCGCGGCGGACACGGCGATCACGCCGTCCAGCAGGACCGGCGTACGGCGGGCAGCCGCAGCGAGGATCAGTCCGGCCAGCGCGGCGTGCTCCAGGCCACCGACGGCCGCCAGCACGCCCAGCGGGTCGGCCGGGTCGGGCGTGTGCCGGGCGAGCGCGGCCCGCACCACGGCCACCTTGCGGGCGTACGTCGGGTCGTCCACCCCGGTGCCCCGGCCGGTGCTGTCGAGCGGGTCGACGCCGGTGAACGCGGCGATCAGCGCCGCCGCCGGAGTGGTGTTGCCGATGCCCATGTCCCCGGTGAGCAGGATGCCGGCCCCGGCGTCAATCAGCTCGTCGGCGATCCGGATGCCGGTCTGCACCGCCGCCAGCGCCTCGTCCCGGGTGAGGGCTGCGGTCACCGCGAGGTCCCGGGTGCCCCGGCGCACGGAGGCGGTGACCAGTCGGGGCGCGGACGGGTCGACCGGGGCGGCGGGCTCGGAAACGGGCAGTGGGTTGGCCACACCGACGTCGACCACGGTGACCGACGCGCCGGCCTGCCGGGCGAACGCGTTGACGACCGCGCCGCCGGCCAGGAAGTTGCCGATCATCTGCGCGGTGACCTCCTGCGGCCAGGGGGTGACCCCCTGGGCGTGCACCCCGTGGTCGCCCGCGAAGATCGCCACGGCGGCGGGCTCGGGCACCGGCGGCGGGCAGACCCCTGCCAGCCCGGCGAGGCGTACCGACAGCTCCTCCAGCAGGCCCAGCGAGCCCGCCGGCTTCGTCAGTCGGCCGTGCAGCTCGCGGGCGGCGGCCATCGCCGCCTCGTCCGGTGGCCGGATCGCCGACGTCGTGGTCTCCAGCATCATGCCTCCATGATCTCGCGTAACACCGCGATGAACGCGTCGGTGGTGTTTCGGTCGCGTACCGCCACCCGCAGCCAGTCCGGGCCGAGCCCGGGGAAGGTGTCGCCCCGGCGGACGGCCCAGCCCCGGTCGCGCAGGGCTTGCCGGACCCGGGTCGCGTCGGGCAGGCGCAGCAGGACGAACGCGCTGGCGGGGCGGCCCGCGACGCGTACACCGGGCAGTTCGGCCAGGCGGGCGACCAGGTGGTCGCGGTCGGCGGCGAGGTCGGCGGCGATAGCGCGTTCGGCCTCGACCGCGACGGGGGTGGCGCAGGCCGCGGCGGCGGCCAGCGCGGGCGTGGAGACGGCCCAGAGCGGCTGGACGGCGGCCAGTCGGGACAGCAGGGCCTCATCGCCGAGCAGGTAGCCGATCCGCAGGCCGGCCAGGCCCCAGGTCTTGGTGAGGCTGCGCAGGACGAGGAGGCCGGGCAGGTCCCGCCGTTCGGCGAGCGACTCCGGTTCGCCGGTGTACGCGCCGCCCGTGGTGTCGGCGAACGCCTCGTCGACCACCAGCACCCGGCCGGGACGGGCGAGCGCGGCGATGGTCCGTGCGGGGTGCAGCACCGACGTGGGATTCGTCGGGTTGCCGATCATCACCAGGTCCGCGTCGGCGGGCACCAGGGACTCGTCGAGGCGGAAGCCGTCGGCCGGGTTCAGCAGGACCCGCTCGACCGTGTGCCCGGCGGCCCGCAACGCCGCCTCCGGCTCGGTGAACTGCGGGTGCACCACCACGGGCCGGTGGATGCCGCGCAGCGCCTGGGCGATGAGCACGAAGCCCTCGGCGGCGCCCGCGGTGAGCAGTACCTCGTCCGGGTGACGCCGGTGCCGGGCGGCGACGGCGGCGCGGGCCTGCGTCGGGTCCGGGTAGCGGGCCAGGTCGGTGAGGGTGGCGGCGATCGGATCGGCCAGCCACGCCGGCAGCGGCGCCCGGCGGACGTTGACGGCGAGGTCGATCAACCCCGCGCCGACCTCGGCGTCGCCGTGGTGCGTCAGGTCCGGCTCGGCACCGGCGAGCGGCGGCACCCCGCACGGCTGATCACGCATGTCCGCGATCCTGCCGGGAAGGCGGCCGGCGGGACAGTCGATGTCGGCGTAAGCCATGTCACCACCTCGCGGGTTTATGAGTTCTTCTCATGTACGAATCGGAAATGTCATAACTTGGCGACGTGAGCAACCGACCCCTTGCTGCCGCTGGTCGACTCGTTCCTCTCCTGCGCGCCGGGCTCATCGCCGGCATCGTGATCGCCACCGCCGCCTACCCGCTGGTCGCCCTCACCGGGCTCGGCGCGAAGGCCACCGCGCACGCCACGGAGCAGAAGACCAGGCTGCTGACCAGAGCCCTGCCCGCCGAGACCTCCTACCTGTACGCCCCGGACGGCAAGACCGTGCTGACCATGTTCTACGAGGAGTACCGGCAGTACACGAAGCTGTCGGACATGTCGCCGAACATCCAGCAGGCGATCGTCGCCGCCGAGGATTCCCGCTTCTACCAGCACCACGGCGTCGACCCGAAGGGCGTGGCCCGCGCCTTCGTGGCCAACGCCCACTCCAGCGGCGTCTCCCAGGGCGCGTCGACGCTGACCATGCAGTACGTCCGGATGGCCCTACGGGACAGCGCCACCACCCCGAAGGAGGTCCAGGAGGCCACCCAGCAGACCAGCCTGCGCAAGGTCAAGGAGATGCGTATGGCGCTGGACCTGGAGAAGGAGATGAGCAAGGAAGACATCATGGAGCGCTACCTGAACTCGGCGTACTTCGGCCACCGGGCGTACGGCATCTACGCGGCCAGTGAAATCTTCTTCTCCAAGACCCCGAAGGACCTCACCCCGGTCGAGGCCGCCACCCTCGCCGGGCTGGTCAAGTCCCCCTCCGAGTACGACCCGGCGGACTCCGACCAGAAGGAGGCCACCGGGCGGCGTAACTACGTGCTGGACCGGATGAGCCAGCTCGGCTACCTCTCCCCCGACTCGGCCGCCGCCGCCAAGACCGAGCCGATCCGGCTGAAGCTGACCACGCCGCCGAGCGACTGCGCCTCGATCGTCGAGAAGTACCAGAGCTGGGGGTTCGCCTGCGACTACCTGAAGAACTGGTGGAGCGCGCAACCGGCGTTCGGCAGCAACCGGCTGGAGCGGATGGACAAGCTGCGCCGGGGCGGTTACCGGATCGTGCTCAGCATCGACCCCAAGGTCCAGGAGGCGGCCGAGAAGAACGTCGGGGCCAAGGAGGGCACCGGCAGCCCGTTCGCCAACGGCATCGTGGTCTCCGAGCCGGGAACCGGACGGGTCAAGGCGATGGCGGTCAACCGGAACTACTCCCTGGACCTGGCCGACAACCCACCCAGCTCCAACCCCGAGGCCGGTCCGAAGGTGAAGGCCAACTACCCGAACACGGTGGCGCCGCTGCTCGGCGGCGGCGACCTGCCCGGCTACCAGGCCGGATCGACGTTCAAGATGTTCCCGATGCTGGCCGCCCTGGACTCCGGGATGACGCTGTCCACCTCGTTCAACGCCCCGTACCGCTACAAGTCGTCCGTCTACGACGGCTGGGCGCCGTCGAACGCCAGCGCCGCGATGACCGGCCAGCAGACCATGTGGTCCGGCTTCGGCAAGTCCGTCAACACGTACTTCGTGTGGCTGGAGGAGAAGGTGGGCGCGGAGAGGGCGGTCCGGCTGGCCGAGCAGCTCGGGCTGCGCTGGCGTACCGACGTCGACCGGGAGCAGGCATCCCCGGGCAAGGCCAAGAAGTGGGGCGCGTTCACCCTGGGCGTCTCCGACGCCACCCCGCTGGAGATGGCGAACGCGTACGCGGCAATCGCGGCGGACGGCCGCTACTGCGAGGCGATACCCGTCCAGGCGATCATGAACCGGGACGGCACGCCGGCCGCGTACACCACGCCCGGCGGCATCCAGCGTGAGGTGGCGAAGCCACGCTGCCGCCAGGTGGTGAGCGCCGACGCCGCCCGCGCGGCCACCGACGCCGCCCGCTGCCCGACCGGCGACACCCCGGCACGCGGGGGCTGCGGCGGCTGGTCGACAGCCGACAGCGTCCGGGGTACGGTCGGCCGCCCGGTCGCCGGCAAGACGGGTACCACCGACAGCACCCGGTCGGCCTGGTTCGTCGGGTACACACCGGAACTGGCCGCGGCGAGCTTCATCTCCGACCCGGACAACCCGTTCAACGCGGTCGGCGACGGGCAGTCCCAGATCCCGATCGCGGCGGTGGCACAGACACTGCGCGACGGCCTGAAGGGGACGCCGACCCGCCAGTTCACGCCACCGTCGGACGCCATCGTCGGGTGACGGCGGGGATCAGCGCAGGTCCGCCTGGTGGTCCTCCCGGCGGATCACCGCGTAGTGGTCGCCCTCGCCGCTGTCGCGTCGTTGCCGGGCCAGGTCCGTGCACCAGGCGTGCCCGTCGATCGGGCCGGAGTCGTCGGGCAGCGGCAGCCAGCGCCGGGTCAGCTTGTCGGCGAAGATCTCGCCGGCCGCCGAGGCGTCGGCCGCGGTGAGCCGGCGCACCTCCGTACGCGGGGTGGAGACCGTCAACGCCGGAAACCGGCGGACCGCCACCTGACCGATCACGCGGGCACCACCGGCGGTGACACCGCCTCGGCTGCCGGTTCGCCTACCGCCGCGGCCACCACCCGGGCGGCGGTCGCCGGGTGCCCGGCCCAGTGCGGGGTGAGCTGCGAGGCGTGCACGTTGCGCCAGACGAAGCCCTCCGGCGTGCCGCCGTCCCAGCTCCACGCCGGCCGCTGACCGGCGCGCGGGGTGAGCACCGCCCGGTGCTCCTTGTGCCCGACGACGACCGTGCCGTTCGCGGCGACCACGCTGTCGGTCTGGGCGGTCGCCTCCCGGTAGCCCACCACGAGACCGTCGCGGCTCGCGCCGACCGCGTCCAGCACACCGCACATCGGCAGTCCGTCCAGCTCCCGTGCCAGCCACAGCAGGCCGGCGCCCTCCGCGACCACCGGCCGGCCGGTGCGGGCCAACTCGGCCACCGCGATGCAGAGCCGGCGGTTGGCCGACAGCTGCTCGGCGTACGTCTCCGGCAGCGCGCCACCGACGACCAGCGCACGGGTGCCGACGGGCAGCACCTCGTCGCGCAGCGGATCGACGATGACCACCTCGGCGCCGGCCGCCGACAGCAGCTCGGCGGTCTCCGGGTGGCTGAAGCTGCCACCCGGCCCACCCGCCACCGCGACCAGCGGACGCTGCGCCGGCACGACCAGCTCGCCGAGCGCGTCCCGCGCCGACCAGGCCACCGCCGGCAGCGGCGGAGCGGAACGGGCCAGCCCGAGCAGGCGCTCCAGGTCGACCGTGGCGGCGACGGCCTCGCCGAGCCGGCGCACGGCACGGATTGCGTCGGCCGAGGAGTCGACCACCGGCGCCACCCCGTGCCGGCGGGACGGCAGCACGGCCGGCAGGTCCTGGCGGCGCAGCGCGCCGTAGACGGGCACGCCCACGTCCTCCAGCGCCTCGCGCAGCATTCCCTCGTGCCGTGACGACGCCACCCGGTTGAGGATCACCCCGCCCAGCCACAACTGCTCGTCGTACGAGCGGAAACCGTGTACCAGGGCGGCCACCGACTGGCCCATCGCGGCCACGTCGACCACCAGCACCACCGGGCTACGCAGCGCGGCGGCCGCGGCGGCCGTGGACTCCTGCTCGGGGCGGCCACCGACCGAGTCGTACAGGCCCATGCTGCCCTGCACGACGGCGAGCCCGGCGCCCGCGGCGCCGTGCGCGACCAGCGGGGCGAGCCGGTCGACGCCGACCAGCCGGGGATCGATCACCCGGCCGGGCCGGCCGGCGGCGAGACCGAGGTACGCGGCGTCGACGTGGTCCGGGCCGAGCTTGAACCCGGCGACGTCGACACCCCGCTCGGCCAGGGCGGCGAGCAGCCCGATCGCCAGCGCGTTCTTTCCGTGCCCGGAGGACGGCGCGCTGAGCACCAGGCGCGGCACGACGGTCATCATCGACTCCTCGCGGGCGGCGGCGGGTACGCGACGGACAACCGAGGGGGTCGATCCGTCGGCGTGACGATACCCGGCCGATCCGACGGGCGAGCACCGCCAACCGGGGGTCGGCGGACCGTCCCGGCCCGGTCGCGGTGAGTGGTCCCGGTCATACGGGTAGCCTCGGTGCCGTGTACCGGTTCCTGCTGAGCCCACGCTGGTTGGGCGCCCTCGCGCTGACCCTGGTCGCCGCCGCCGTGATGGTGTGGCTCGGCAACTGGCAGCTGGACCGCTACCGAGGTCGTACCGAGATCAACGAGCGGATCGACGCGGGCGAGCGGATGCCCCCGGCGCCCCTGGCCGACGCGTTCCGCCCGCCGACCGGCGGCCCCGGCACGGCCGGTCCGGCCCCCGCCAGGGACAGGGTCTGGACCCGGATCACCGCCACCGGCCGGTACGACACGTCGAACACCGTGCTGGTCCGTGGCCGGACGGTCGACAGCCGGGTCGGCTTCGAGGTGCTCACCCCCCTCGTCCTCGCCGACGGCACCGCGCTGCTGGTGGACCGGGGCTGGGTCCCGCCCGCTCCGGGCGGCGCGACCGCCCAGCCGTCGGTGCCCACCCCGCCGGGCGGCGACGTCACGGTCAACGGTCGGGTGCACGAGACCGAGAGCGGCGCCGGCGCGGTGGACCGCCGCGACGGGCGGCTGGAGACGCGGCGGATCGCCGTACCGCGTCTGGCCCGCGAACTGCCGTATCCGGTCTACGGCGGCTATCTGCTGCTGGACGAGCAGACCCCGGCCGCCGACCCGGTGTTCAAGGCCGTTCCGGTGGGGCACACCAACAATTGGCAGAACTTCGGCTACGTCGTGCAGTGGTGGCTCTTCGCCGCGATGGCGATCTTCGGCTACGGCTGGGTGGCCCGCCGTGAGGCACGCCGGGCCGCCGGCCTCGATGGCACGCCGGCCCCGCTGGACCGGGCGGCCGACCCGACGCCGAGCGCGTCCGCCTGACCCGTCTTACGTGCCGCCGGTGTCAGCCGGTGGCACGGCCCGCGTGGATAGCGCGGACGGCGTCGATGGTGTCCGCTTCGGCGGCGGACTTGTCCTCCCGGTAGCGCACCACGCGGGCGAACCGCAGCGCCATCCCACCCGGGTAGCGGGTGCTCGTCTGCACGCCGTCGAACGCGATCTCCACGACCTGCTCGGGGCGGACCCGGACCACCCAGTCGCCGCGCTCGACGGCGAGGCCGAGGAACCGCTCGGTCTGCCAGCGCAGCAGCTCGTCGGTGAGCCCCTTGAACGTCTTGCCGAGCATGACGAAATCGCCGGTGCGCGGATCACGGGCACCGAGGTGCAGGTTGGAGAGCCAGCCCTTGCGCCGGCCGCTGCCCCACTCGACGGCGAGCACCACCAGGTCGAGGGTGTGTCGCGGTTTGACCTTGACCCAGGCCGCGCCTCGGCGGCCGGCGTCGTAGGGTGCGTCCGGCGCCTTGACCACCACGCCCTCCTGACCGGCGTCGAGGGCGGCGGCGAACGCCGCGCCGGCCTGCTCCGGACCGTCGACCTCCATCCGCCCGACCAGCAGCGAGGCGTCCACCGCGCCGGCGAGCGCGGCCCACCGCTCCCGGCCGGGCAGGTCGATCAGATCCTCACCGTCGAGGTGCAGCAGGTCGAAGAAGTACGGCGTGAGCACTGTCGTACCGGTGCTGGCGGCGGCCGCGAGCACCGCCGGAGCGACGGGAGTACGGCCGGTGGTGCTCGGTGTGGTGCGCCGGGCGGCCCGGCTGGAGGTCTGCTGGAACGGCAGCGGGCGACCCGTCTCGTCCAGGCCGATCGCCTCGCCGTCGAGCACCAACTCCCGGCCGGGCAGGGCGCGTACCGCCGCGACGACCTCGGGCACCCTGCTGGTGATCTCGTCGAGGCTACGGGTGAACACGGCGATGTCGGCGCCGGAGCGGTGCACCTGGATGCGGATGCCGTCGAGCTTCACGTCGACCACGGCGGGCGTCCCGGTCGCGGCCAGCGCCTCGTCGACCGAGGGGGCGCTCTGCGCGAGCATCGGCGCCAGCGGCCGGCCGACCCGCAGGCCGAACCCGGCCAGCTCGGCCTCGCCCCCGGCCAACGCGGCCACCGCCACGGCCCGCAGGTCACCGGCGAGCAGCAGAGCCCGACGGACGGTGGCGACCGGCACCTCGGCGGCCCGGGCCACGGCGTCGGCGAGCAGCCCGGCCTGGGCGCCCTGGCGCAACTCCCCGCCGAACAGACCGGTGAGCAGCCGTTGCTCGTCGGCGGTGGCCGCCGCGTAGAGCGCGCCGAGCAGAGCGCGACGGCGGGCCTGCGAGCCCGAGCCGTGCACCGCGGCGATCTGCGCGATGGCCGCGTCGACGGCGGCCACGGTCAGCGTCGGCTCGGCGGCCGGCGGTGGCAGGTCACGCAGGCTCGCGTAGCCCACGCCGGTCTGGCGTTGCCGCAGCTCACCGGCGAGATAGCCGGCGCCGGGCTCCACCTCGGTCGGGTCGAGCCGGCGCAGCGCGTCGGCGAGCAGCTCCACCTTGGCCCGCCGGCCACTGGTGGCGCCCACGGCGGCGGAGGTGGCCGCCAGGTCGATGAACCGCACGACGCTCATCCTGCCAGCCACCTCCGACACCGCCCGGGCATTGCCGTGCCCGGGCGGTGTCGGCGCGGCGCCGCAGCCCACGAGGGGCGACGGGGGATCAGGCGGAGACGGGCTCCTCGATGCGCAACCCTCGGGCGCGGACCTCGCCCGCGACCCGGGAAAGCACCGAGTCGAGGGCGACCAGGGCGGCGGAGAGCTCACCGAGCTGCTCGTTGAGCGTGTCCTCGGACCACGCGGAGACGTCGACGTCCCCCAGTGCGCTGACGGCGGCCCCCAACCGGGCCATCACCTCGTTCGTACTCATGTTCGAAAGGCTATACCAACCCGTCCGGCGACACGCCGCAAACTCCCAGATCCGACGCAAAGTTGCCGTTACGACACCTAACTGCCCGCCGCAGCCACCTTGCCCGCCGCGGCCACCTTGCCCAGCAGCAGCGCCTCGGCGAGGCAGACCTTGGCGAACTCCCCGAGGTGCAGGCTCTCGTTCGGGCCGTGCGCGCGGGCGTGCGGGTCCTCCACGCCGGTCACCAGGATCGCCGCCCGCGGGAACATCTCCTGGAACGTGGCGATGAACGGGATCGAACCGCCGACACCGATGTCCACCGGGTCGGTGCCGTCCCAGGCGACACGGAACGCCGAGCGGGCGGCGTCGAACATCGGCCCGGACGCGTCGATCACGCACGGGTCGCCGTCGTGCTCGAAGGTGACCGTCACCTGGGCGCCCCACGGCGCGTGCTTCTCCAGGTGGGCGCGCACCGCCGCGTACGCCCGCTTCGGGTCGTCGCCCGGGGCGAGACGGATGCTGAGCTTCGCCTTCGCCGCCGGGACCAGGGCGTTCGGAGCCTCGCCGGTGGCCGGCGCATCGATGCCGAGCACCGCCAGGGCGGGCTTGGTCCAGAGCCGGTCGGTGAGGCGGCCGGTGCCGATGAACTGCACACCCTCGGCCAGCCCGGCCTCGGCGCGCATCCGGTCCTCGGGGTAGTCGACCGTGGCGCCCACCCGGCCGACCAACCCGTCCACCGCCACGTCACCGGCGTCGTCGTGCAGCGTCGCCAGCAGCCGGACCAGCGCGGTCAGCGCGTCCGGGACGGCGCCGCCGAACATGCCGCTGTGCACCGCGTGGTCCAACGTGCGCACCTCGACGAAACAGTTGACGATGCCGCGCAGCGAGGTGGTCAACGCCGGTACGCCGATGTCCCAGTTGCCGGAGTCGGCGATCACGATGACGTCCGAGGCGATCTCGTCGCGGTGCTCGGCGAGCAGCCGCTCCAACGAGTCGGAGCCGTACTCCTCCTCGCCCTCGATGAACAGCACCACGCCGACCGGCAGCGCGTCCCCGTACGCCCGCAGGGCCGCGACGTGCGCCATGACGCCGGCCTTGTCGTCGGCCGCGCCCCGGGCGTACAGGCGGCCGTCGCGCTCCACCGGCTCGAACGGGTCGGACTCCCACAGCGACCGGTCACCGATCGGCTGCACGTCGTGGTGGGCGTAGAGCAGCACGGTGGGTGCGCCGGGCGGGGCAGCGCGACGGCCGATCACCGCGGGCTGCCCGCCGGAACGCACGATGTCGACGTCCAGGCCGCAGCCGCGCAGCAGCTCGGCGACCGCCTCGGCGGAACGCTCGACGTGCGAGTGGTCGAAGCCGTCGAAGGCGATGCCGGGGATGCGGACGAGGCGTTCCAGGTCGGCCCGCACGCCGGGCATCTCCCGCTCGACGGCAGCCCGTACCTCGGACTCGGACATGATCGGTGAGGTCATGACCGGCATCGTATGCCGGCCTTACCCAGACGTGCCGGCGGAGCCCGTTGCCGCTCAGCGGACCCGCACGAGGTAGCGGGCTGTGTCGAGGGGCAGCACCGGCGCGCCGTCGACCAGCAGGTCGGCGTGCGCGGCGGTGTCGTCCGCGGCGAAGTGCGCCCGCTCCCCGGCGTGCCAGCGGCGCAGCTCCGGCATGATCTCCGGCCCGTCCCGCTCGACGGCACGGGCCAGCCGCAGCGGCGCTGGCGCGGTCACGAAGACGGCGAGCGTCAGCTCCGGCCGGACGACGGCACGCGCGGCGCTGACCCCCTCCACGATCAACACCGGCGTCACCGGCACCGGCACCGGGCGGGGCAGGAAGCACCGCCGCACCCAGCTGTACCGCCGGTACGCGCCCGGCTCCCCCCGGCGCAGCCGGGCCAGCACCTCGTCGTCGAGCCGGGGCCAGAAGGTGAGCTGGTCGTCCCAGCCGTCGAGCAGATCGTCGGTGTGCACCACCGGCGGCCGCCCGCCGGGCAGCGCCGCCAGGGCGTCCGCGAGGTGCGCCGCGAACCGGCTCTTGCCCGCGCCGCTCGGCCCGTCGACCGCGACCAGCCGGGTCCGCCCCAACCGCGCCGGGCCCGCGAGCACCCGGCGCGCCACCTCGGCGTACGCCTCGACGACCGCCACCGGTGCCACCTGCGCGACGGCACGCCCGGTCGGCCCGCCGGCGTCGATATTCTCGTCCCCGCCCCCACGCGTGCCGGTGCCGCGCCGCTGCGGGCCCCTGCGGTCGAGCGGTCCCCTGCCGACGAGTTCGTGCACGAGCGCAGTATGCCCCCGGCCGAGGCCCAAGGGACCGCCCAGGCCGGGCGGGCCGGGCGGGCCGGGCGGGTCGGGCGGGTCGGGCGGGCGGGTCGGGCGGGCCGGGCGGGCCGGGCGCCCAGGCCAGGCGGGCGGGCCGGCCGGGCCGCGCGGGCCCCGGCCGGGGTGGGCGAGCGACTTGGGTTCACGGATGTCGGGGTGTCTTTTCGGCCGGGACACCCCGGCCTCACGGAAACCTAGTCGATCACGCTGTTCTCGGCGGTGTGACACGTCCGGCTGAGCCTTCTGGGACGGCCATTCTCACGTCCGGGGGAATTGGGGTGGCGACGGGTGACGGGCGGCCCGTTCGCCGCGCGGGCCGGTGACCGAGTCGGCATGATCGGGTGGTGCTCCGAGACGTGATGAGCCCCGGCATCGACGCCCTGCTCGAACAGGCCCGCGCCGGGCTGCACCGACTGACTCCACAGCAGACCGTCGAGGCGGTCCGTGGTGGCGCTCTGCTTGTCGACACCCGTACCGACACGCAGCGCCGCGAACAGGGTGACCTTCCCGGGGCGGTCGTCATCGACCGTACGGTGTTGGAGTGGCGGCTCGACCCGGCCAGCGCCTGGCGCATCCCGGAGGCCACCGCATACGACCGGGAGATCATCGTGGTGTGCCGCCAGGGCTACAGCTCCAGCCTGGCAGCCGCCAGCCTCCAGACCCTCGGCCTGCGCCGAGCCACCGACATGATCGGCGGCGTCGACGCATGGCTGGCCGCCGGCCTGCCCACCACGGATCGCCCCGCCGACATCCGCCTCTGACGCGAAGATTCCCTTCGCGTCAGAGGCGGTTGGTTCGCTTCACGACGCGTTCTCCAGGGTGACGCGGTATCC
>NZ_JBNCKT010000025.1:0-58096 GCF_049841675.1 Micromonospora sp. DT4 | reverse complement strand
CCATCGACAACAACCTCCGATCCATCACACGGTGTATCCACTTGCGCCGCGCGACCTCGTGTCGCACGGAAACTGACCAGGGGTGGTGGCAGCACAACCCACCAGCCACCCGCAGCGAGACCCCTTGCACCGAATGCCTCGGCAGCGTCCAGGGCACGACGAAACGCAGACAAGGGCAAGGGCAGGGCCAGGTCACGGCGACAGATCGCCAAGAGCCCAGAGGCGCTCGGATTCGGAGCCGCAGCGGGCTCTGCCGCATGGGCTACCGTCTCGGAAGTTATGCCGATCACTGCGAAGGCGCTCGTCGGGTCGGTTCTGGCCATCGGGGCGGCCATGGCCTCGCTGCGGGCTTTGGCGAACAAGGTGGACGAGGAGATGGGCAAGGATGAAGATCAATAGCCAGGTCGAGCCGTTGGCGCGCAACGCGATCCATGCGGCAGTTCAGCAGGACCTCGCTAAGCTTCGGGCTGCGCTCCGGGCGATCCCGAACGACCGAGCCGCCCACGAGGCCGTAGCGCTCGCCCTCGCTGTGACCCTGCTCGTTATGACGGACATTCATCACGGCAAACCAAGTGACGAGCAGACCCGGGCGGTAGCGGCCGAGATCGTCCGTGCCGAGGCTTGGGCTCAGGCGGGCGAAGAGCAGGTCTTCAATTTCCTTCTGCGCTTGGTCAACGGCGAGCCGCTCGCCCAGACGATTGCCGAGGAACACATCCTTCTGGCGTTCGTTGCGGCGGCTAATCTTCTGTCCTCCTGCCGTCGGGACAGCGAAGAATGGTGGGACCACCTCGACCGAGCGGAAGCGGCGCTAGAGACATGACTCGCCTGCCCATGTCACTGTCGGAGCGGAGCGCGGCCATGCAGGCCGAGAGGCAGCAGGAGGAGCCGGACGACCGAGCCGAGCCGTCGGAAGCTATGGAACGGCTGGTCGTATGCACATCTGGCGAGAAGCGCTCTAACCCCTAAAAGCGGCCGAGGTGAGTCCGACCTAAAGCCTTGCGCCGTCTGTCAATGATTGCGTGGATGGAGATCAGCTCAACCGGCGGACGACGGGCCGGAGGACGCTAATGAGAGGGCTCGTGTCGGTGGTCGACAGGTGGGCGCGGCACGCTGCTATGTTGTCGGCTTCGTTGAGCTCCGACCAATCGAGCAGGAAGCCTGCCGCGGCGCCCAGCTGCCGGAGGAACGCTCGGGTCGTTCGGCCGTTGCCCTCGCGAAACGGGTGGCAGGCGTTCAACTCGCCGTAATAGTGGGCAAGCGTTTCGACGAACGCCTCGTGCTTGAGGCCGAGGAGGAAGCTGTCCGCCGTCAGCCCACCGAGGACTGCATGGACCTGGTCGTCAATGAAACGCCAGTGGCAGAAGCGTGCTCCTGGCTTGCTGAAGTTGCCGGGGATGATCATGCGCGATGCCTGAACCTCCCGGATCGAAGTCAGGCGAAACTCTGTTTCCCGGAGGACGTCTGGGTCGGTGATCCCCAACTTGTTCTTGAGACAGTCGGTCCCTGTCCAGCAGTACGGATCACTCACCCTTTAGGCGAGCAATCTCGTCGGAGATCAGATCATCCGCGCTGACCACCACCGGCGACCGCGCTCCGCTCGGCTTCGTGCCGCCGTCCCCGCCGTCCCGCCAGGTGCCGCAGAGCATCGCCGACGGGCTCCAGTCGGAAATCCAGCGGTACAAGGACGAGTTGGCCCAGACCAAGCTCCTCCTGGAGGGCAAGGCGTCGCTGGCGCAGGCGCAGGCGGATGCGATGGTCGCGGCGGACCGCGCCGTGCGCGATGCCGACGCGCGCCGCGACCAGGCCGCCGCCCTGGTGGCGAGCTTGGCGCCATCCGCTCAGGCCGAGCAGGCGGCGCTCGACAGCAAGGGGACGCCGAAGGTTTCGGCCGCCCGGCGGGAGGAGTTCATCGCCCGCGCCCGGCGCGCCTCACACGAACCGCTCAACGAGATGCAGACCCGGGTCGAGATCGACGAGCAGTTGGGCGCGGCCGGCTGGACTGTCCAGGACGAGAGCCAGATCAATCTGTACGCGGGCACCGGTGTCGCCGTCCGGGAGGTGACCCTCGCGACTGGCCGGGCCGACTATCTGCTCTATGTCAACCAGCGGCTGGTGGGCGTGATCGAGGCCAAGCGCGAGGGGACCGCGCCGCGCGGAGTGGAGGCACAGCTCGACCGCTATCTCAACGGGCTCACCGCTGAGCAGAAGCTCGCCGCGTGGCACCGGGACGACCCGCTGCCCTTCGGCTACGTCGCCACGGGCACCGAGACGGCCTTCGTCAACCGGCTCGACCCGTTTCCGCGTACCCGTGAGGTCTTTGCCTTTTACCGGCCCGAGACGTTCGCAGGCCAACGCGATCAACCTCGCCTCCACCTCACCAGTCACCTTCGGCTCGACCGGCGGGGTGAGCCGCTTCCTGCGGGTGATGGTGTCCTCGACATCACCACCACGCTCGGCGTAGGCCCTGGAAGTCTTGACCACCGTGTCCACATGCACCCCAGCCCGCTGCGCGACGACTTCCTGGCTCGGCACCGGCCCCACCCGATCGGGATCGTTCTCATCACCACCATCAGCACACACCACAACCACCGCCAATTAGCGGCGACACGCTACTAGCAATCTCACCGCCCAGCGCGTGTTTTGTGGACGGTCAGCGGGTGACGCGGACCTCGCCCTCGAAGCGCGGCGAGTAGTCGCAGTCGATCTCGGTGCACAGCTCGATGCCCCCGTTGACGAGCGCTATGCCTCGGTTGAAGGCGAAGCCGCCGGCCTCCGCGTACACCCGGCCGGTCACGGCCTGCGCCGACCCGGTGCAGTAGACGGGCGCCCAGCCGCTGCCGTACGCGACGTTGTCGCCGGAGCGTTGACGCAGACTGAATTCTGCGCCGCCGTTCCGACCGGATTCGCAGGTCACGGTGAGGGTGATGTCGACGGCGACGCCGCGTGCGATCAGTTTCGCCGAGGTGACCTCGACGGTGCTGGCCGCGCTCGCCGGAGTCGGTGCGAGCAGCGCGAACAGGGAAAGGCAGAGCAGGGCGGTGGTGGTGGTGACACGGCGCACGGCGGTCCTCCTCAGTGGAGTGGGTGCGTTTCCACAGTCACCGTAGCCATCGGCGGTACTCGCCACCATCGATCGATCGTGGGGTGCTGGGCGGCCGTCGGGTGGGGGTGGATGGACGGGTGAGCGTGATGCCTGTGCGTCATCTTGATGACACACAGGCATCAGAGACTCAGGGGACATCGCTCCCCGGGAGCCGCGCAACGGCGCGGCGGCGATCAGGCCTGGCGGCGATCAGGCCTGGCGGCGATCAGGCCTGGCGGCGATCAGGCCTGGCGGCGGTCAGGCGCGCGAGCGGGGCAGGCAGCACTTCTTGTACTTCGTGCCCGAGCCGCACCAGCAGGCGTCGTTGCGGCCCGGCGGCCAGGAGGTGATGCCCGCGTCGTCGAGGCTGTCGGCGTACTCGTCGAGGGTTTCCTCGTCGATGGGATCGGTGCCGGCGAAGGCCGCCAGACCCTCGACGCTGCCCGCCACGATGCCCAGGTCGCCGCCGCCGAGTCCGGACGCGTCGGCGAGGGCGCGCTCGATCTGGGCGCGGTGTTCGTCCCAGGTGCTCGGATAGCTCTCGGCCAGTGCCGGCCAGCGCACCAGCAGCGCCTCGAACTCCGGCTTCGGCCAGAACAGCAGCGTCGCCGGACCGTCGTCGAGCGCGTCCGCGGCGTGGCTGGCCGCGTCGCGCAGCCGGTCGGCGAGGTTGTCGTGCTCGTCGTGCGGCAGGCTCAACTTTCCGCGCAGGTCGTGCCGCCGCTGGGCCAGGCCGTAGATCATGGCGGCGGCCGTGTCCTGGGCGTCCTCGGACTCGTGCTGGTGGGCGCGGCTGCGGTCCACCATCGCGTCGAGTGCCGCGGTGAGCCATTCGACCGCCGTTTCGGCGTGGCCGGACTCGGCCAGCTCGTCGACCAGGTGGACGGCGTCGGGGTCGGTCTCCAACAGCGGACGCAGCTCGGACAGCTCCGCCCGTCCCTCGTCGACTCGGCCGAGGCGCAGCAGGAGGCCGCCGCGCACGGCGCGGACGTACGTGTTGTCGTCGGGCTGCTCGGCGATGGCGCGGGTGGCCAGGGCGAGCGCGTCGGCCAGGTCACCCGCCTGCTCCATGATGTCCGCGGCGACCAGCAGGGCGTAGCCGGTGTCGGCGGGATCGGCGACTCGGCCCTCGTCGACGGCGCTCACCAGCTCGGTGACCAGCGCCGCCGGGTCGGGGCTCCCCGATCCCAGGGAACCGATCTCGTCGATACGGTCGGCGGTCAACATCTCGGGCATGGGCACATCCTGACGAACGGCGGGTGACGACCGGCCAGCGTACCCCGACACACAGCGCAGCCCGGGCGGCGAACCGCCCGGGCTGCGACGCGGACCTCAGCGGGTCGCGGGCATGGTGGCGAACTCGCCGGCTAGCTCGGACTCGACGATCGTCGCGGCGGACGGCCGGCGACCGGCCGACGCCCGCCGGGCGGAGGGGACGGCGAGGGACGCGAGCGCGGCGGCGAGGGCGATCGCGGTGAGGACGAGAAATCCCTCCGTGAAGCCGGCCTCCCGGGGCAGGCCGCTGGCCTGCGGGTGGGCGGTGATCACGCCGCTGACCACGGCCGCGCCGATCGCGCCGCCGATGGTACGGATGTTGGCGTTCATGCCGGTCGCCACGCCGGTCTGGCTGGCGGGCACGCTGGCGACGATGAGGTTGGCCATCGACGCGAAGGCCAGACCGATGCCGAGGCCGACCAGGCCGCCGGCGACGGCGACCTCCCAGCGGGTGTCGTGCGCGGCGGCGAGCATGGCGGACGCGGCCACGTTGAACGCCGCGCCGGTGGCGAGCTGCGCCTTGGCGCTGAACACGGCCTGGAGCCGGCCGGCGATGATGCCCGCGACGAACATCGCGACCAGCATCGGCAGCATGAGCAGACCGGCCTGGCTGATGCTGGCGCCGAAGCCGTAACCGGCCGCGGTCGGGGTCTGCACGAACTGGGGCAGGAACGCGTACACGGAGAACATCGAACCGCCGTAGAGCAGGGCGACCAGGTTGGTGGTCCAGACGCCGGGCAGGCGCATCATCCGCATGTCGATCAGTGGGTTGGCCGAGCGCAGTTCGGCGGTCAGCCAGCCGGCCAGCAGCACCACGGCGAGGGCGAGTAGGCCGAGCACCCGGGTGCTGGTCCAGCCCCAGGCCGCGCCCTGGCTGATCGGCAGGAGCAGCGCGACCAGCCAGCCGGAGAGCAGCAGGGTGGCCCGCCAGTCGATCCGACCCGGGGTACGCACCGGTGACTCCGGGATGAAGAGGTACGCGGCGACGGCGGTCAGTCCCACCACGACCAGGGGGATCCAGAACAGCCACCGGTAGTCCAGCGCGGTGACGATCGGCCCGGCCAGTACGACGCCCAGGCCACCGCCGGCGGCGACGATCGCCGAGATGGCGGCGACGGCGCCGGAGACCCGCGCGGCGGGGAACTCGTCGCGGATGATGCCGAACGACAGCGGGAAGACCGCGCCGCCGATGCCCTGCACGACCCGGGCGACGATGAGGACGCCGATGTTCGGCGCGATGGCGGCCACCAGGCAGCCGAGGGCGAGGGCGGCGAGCGAGACGACGAGCACCCGCTCCTTGCCGATCATGTCGCCGACCCGCCCGAGGATCGGCGTGAAGATCGACGCCGAGAGCAGGTAGGCCGTGAGGACCCAGGTCACGGTGTTCTGGGAGGTGTGCAGGTCCTGCTGGATGGTCGGCAGCACCGGGGTGATCAGCGACTGGAGCATCGCGAAGAATCCGGCGCCGGCCGCGAGCACGGTGAAGGTGAGCCGACGCGAGCTGCGTCGGGAGGTCACTGCCACGAGAGAAAACTCCTGAGATGGTACGGAAGAAGGCGTGTGTCGCCCGTCGTCGGCGGCGGGCGGGTTGTCGGGTTCGGGCGATCGGGTGGCCAGGCGGATCGGGCGGGTCCCGAGGTAAGCTATCCGGAGGCAGGCCTCCGGGAGTTCCGGAGGGGTGCCTCCACTAAGCTAGCGGAGGGTTGCCTCCGGATGCAACCAGGATGAGGTGACGCACGTCATGACCAGCGCGGAGCAGGTGTCCGAGGTGTTCGCGCAGCGGCCCAAGCGGGCCGACGCGCGGCGTAACTACGACGCCCTGGTCGCCGCGGCACGTGACGCGTTCGCCGAGAACGGCGCGGCCGCCTCGCTGGAGGACGTGGCCCGCCGGGCCGGGGTGGGCATCGGCACCCTCTACCGCAACTTCCCGACCCGGCGGCACCTCTTCGAGGCCGTCTACGTCGAGGAGGTCCGGGCGCTGAGCCGCTCCGCCGAGGACCTGGCCGAGCTGCCCCCGTGGGACGCCCTCGTCGCGTGGCTGCACCGCTTCGTCGCGTACGTCGCCACCAAGCGGGCGCTCGCCGAGCAGTTGCTGCACGACTCGGAGATCTTCGGGACCTGCCGGACGGAGATCTACGCCGCCGGCGAGCCGCTCATGAGCCGCGCCCAGGCGGCCGGCGTGGTACGCGACGACATCGGCTTCGACGACGTGGTGCGGCTGATCAGCGGGCTCACCATGGCCCAGTTCCCGTCGCCCGAGCAGCGCGACCGCGTCCTCGGTGTCGCCCTCGACGGGTTGCGCCCCGCGGCCGCCGCCCGCTGACGACGCTCACTCGTCGACCAGCACCAGCCACTCCGAGGGTGGCCTGGTCAGCCGCTAATACCTCAAGCGGCTCGGCGGCACCGCCACCATCGGCCGGTACGTCAGCCTGGGCGCACCGCAGTACGGCACGTACGTCGCCAACATCGTGGCATTCCTCGGCCTGGGTAGCTGCGCCGGCGTCGTGGCCTGCCAACAGATGACCATCGGCTCGGCGTTCCTCGCCGACCTGAACGCCGGCGACGACACCCCCGGCCCGGTGCGCTACACCACCATTCGGACACTCCAGGACGAGCTGGTTCGTCCGACCGGCAACGCCGCCGTCAACGGCGGCACGACGAACGTGCTCGTCCAGGCGTACTGCCCGCTGCGGGTGGTGGGGCACCTGGGCCTGGTGCTCGACGGCACGGCGTACACCATCGTGCGCGGCGCCCTGGTCGACGGCCCGGTGCGACCCAACTGCCTCGCGGTCTGACCGCTCGTCGGTGCGGTGGTCCCGCGGGGACCGCCGCACCGGGCCCGCGACGGCGAGTGTCGGTTGTATGACGATCCCGCGAAACGGTGTGGCAGACATCAGATGTCCTCGATAACCTGCTCCGGCCGTCCACTCCCGACAGTGTGGACGTCGTCCGTCGAGAGGGAGTAGCAGGCATGACCGAGCCGCACCGGGTGCCGCCGGAGAGCACACCGCCGACAGTGCCGCAGCTCGACGTCCGGGCCGCCGAACCGCCGACCGCCGACGCGCCGCCGCCCACCGGCGGGTTCGCCGACCGGCCGCCGGGTTACCCGAGCGCCCTGGTCTGGCTGCGCGCCGGGATCCTGCGGGACTGGCGGGGCGTGCTCGGCGCGTTCGTCGCCACCTGGTTCTACCTGCCGGTCGCGCTGCTCCTGGCGTTCTGGGGCGGTCTCAGCCTCGCCGCGGTCGGCCTCTTCGCCGGTGGCACCGGCGCGGACGACCAGCTCCCCTCGGCGCTGCGCGACGCCCCACTGATCGGCTCCCTGCTGGACGCGTTCCTCAGCCGCTCCGGCGGGGTGCTCGGCGGCGTGGCCGGCTTCGCGGTCGGCTTCCTGGCCGGCTTCCTCGCCGTACTGGCGCTGCCCTTTCTGGGCGTCGCCGACGAGCCTCTCGGGCTGCTCACCGGCCTGGTCGGCACGGTCGTCGCGGCGGCGCTGATCGGCGTCCTCTACACGCTGTACCGGGTACTGCTCGAGGCGAAACTGCTGGTGGTGTCCGGCGCGCGCCAGCCCAGCCGCCGCGAGAACGCGCGTCTGCGCCCGCTGCTGGACGACTGCGCGCGACGCCTCGGCCTGCCCAACGTGCCCCGGCTGCTCATGGAGGACGACCCGATCCTGAGCAACGCCCGGACGTACGCCCGGCACGTGGTGGTCACCACCGCCGTGCTCACCGAGCCGGACGACGAGGTGGCCGCGCTGCTCAGCCACGAGCTGGTGCACTGGCGCACCGGAGACGAGATCACCAGCGCCTTCGTCCGTGGCGTCGGCCTGCCGCTCACCCTCGCCCACGCCCTGCCCACCTGGCTGATGCGGACGTTCCCGCACCCGGCCACCAACTTCGTGGTGTTCCTGTTCTTCTGGCCGGTGCTGCTCACCATGCGGTACGTGGTGCTGCCCCTGCACGCCCGCGACGTACGGGCCGCGGAGTACCGGGCCGACCTCGGGGCCGTGCTGACCGGACACGTCGACGGACTGCGGCGCATCCTGGAGCGGCGGCTCTCCTTCGAGAGCGGGCGCAGCGGCTGGGACGAGGCGGTCTGCGCCACCCACCCGCCGCACGAACTCCGGCTCGACGCGCTGGAGCGGGCCTCGGTGGCCGGCGTACCCGCCGACGCCGCAGCGCCCGTCACCGCCGAACGGCTGTTCGGCCACAGCGGCCCGGTCGGCAGCCGCCGCACCTGGCTGCTGGTCGGCGCTCTCGCTCTCGCCGCCTGCCTCGGCACCAGTGGGCTGGGCGTGGTGCAGTGGGCGTTCTTCCGCCCAGAGGCGACGGTCGACGGATTCTTCTCCGCGCTCGCCGACTCCGACAGCGAGGCCGCGCTCGACCTGCTCACCGACGAGGACGCTGGCGCCGACCGCAAGTTGCTCGCCCAACTGCTGCGCGGCAAGGGCTACCAGCCACCGACCGACGTCGAGGTCACCTCGGTGGAGCGCGACGACGACACGGCCACCGTGACGGTGGCGTACCGACTGGGCGACGTGCGGCAGACCGCCACCCTCACCCTGCGCCGCGAGGAGGAGACCACGGCCGGCCTGTTCCACGGCTGGCGGTTGAGCGGCGGACCGATCCCGCTCAGCTCGTCGATCGCCGAGCCGGGCGTACGCCTCAACGGTGTGGAGCTGCCGGTCGCCACCGAGGGGCCGCCGCTGGTGCTGCTGCCCGGCCTCTACACCGCGACCGGCCCGTCCAGCGCGCTCAGCGAGACACCCGCCGAGACCGTGACGGTCGGCCCGGGGCAGGGCGGGGCGACCCTGGAACTGGCCCCGGTGCTCAAGCCGACGGCGGTCGAGGCGGTCGAGACCCGGGTCCGTGCCTGGTTGGACGAGTGCGCCAAGCAGACGGTCGCCGCCCCGCCGGGCTGCCCGTTCCGCTACTACGGCGGGTCCGCGCAGAAGGTCACGTGGAAGATCCTGGAGTACCCGAAGATCGCCGTCGAGCTGACCGGCCCGAGTACCGCCCGGGTGTCCACCCCGCTGGAGGGCCAGGGCAGGGTGCAGGTCAGCGGCACCACCACCTACTTCGGCACCAGCTCACCGTTCAGCGACGACAACGCGCTGACCGTCACGGGCCTCGCCACCGCCGACGGGGACGCCGTCGTCTTCCAACCCGCCTCCGACTGACCGGGAGACCCACCGTGACCGACAGCGACGCCGCGCGGCTGCCCGTCCGGCTGACCATCAACCCCCGACAGCGGCAGCCCGTGGCGGTCGACCTGCTGACCTGGATCCACCGCCGTCCGGAGTACCGGCCGGTGGTCCGGGCGGGCGGCGGTGGCGGGGGACGGCCCGGCTTCAGCGACGCCGTGATCATCGCGGTGCTGGCCCAGGGGCTGCTGCCGGGGCTGTTCAACCTGTTGCAGTCCTGGGTGGACCAGCAGCGCACCGAGGCCAGCATCCGGATCCAGTCCGGGGACACCGAGGTGGAGTTGCAGGTCAGCGGACGGACCGACTCGGCCCGCCTGCTGGCCCAGGCCACCGAGGCGCTGCGCGCGGCACGGGAGAGCGGCCCGGACGCCGCCGACTGAGGCCGACGGCGTCCGGACCAGCGCGGTCAGCTCGCCTTGGCCAGCGCCTCGAACTCGTCGTCGGTGAGCCGTACGTCTGCGGCGCCCACGTTCTCCTCCAAGTGCGCCACCGACGACGTACCGGGGATGGGCAGCATCACCGGCGAGCGGCGCAACAGCCAGGCCAGGGCGAGCTGCGCGGGCGTCGCGCCGTGCGCGTTGGAGATCGCGTCCAGCGGGCCGCCCGGCCGGGCCAGCTCGCCCGTGGCGATCGGGAACCACGGGATGAACGCCAGGTCGTTGCGTTCGCAGTAGTCCAGCACGTCCTCGGCGCTGCGGTTGGCGAGGTTGTACAGGTTCTGCACCGAGACGATCTCGGTGATCGCCCGCGCCTGCTCGATCTGCTCCACGCTGACCTCGGACAACCCGATGTGCTGGATCTTGCCCTCCTGCCGCAGGAGCGCCAGCTCGCCCAACTGGTCGGCGAGCGGAACCTGCGGGTCGATCCGGTGCAGCTGGTACAGCGGGATGCTGTTTAGGCCCAGGTGTCGCAGGCTCAGCTCACACTGCTGGCGCAGGTACTCCGGGCGACCCAGCGGACGCCAGTCGCCCGGCCCGGAGCGGGTCAGCCCGGCCTTCGTCGCGATGACCAGGTCGTCGGCGTACGGGTGCAGAGCCTCGCGGATCAGCAGCTCGGAAACGAACGGCCCGTACGAGTCGGCGGTGTCGATGAACGTCACGCCCAGCTCGACAGCCCGGCGCAGCACCCGGAGAGCCTCGGCCGGGTCCTTCGGATCACCCCACACGCCCGGGCCGGTGAGCTGCATCGCCCCGTACCCGAGCCGGTTGACGGTGACGTCGCCGCCGATCCGGTACGTGCCGGACGCCACCGAACCACCTCGTGATCGTCCCCCCGTGGCGGCCCGCCATGCCGCCGCCTGCCCGACTGTGTGCCGGGACACGACAACCGTGGCCCCTAGCGCTCGCCGTGTCCGGTCTGCTACGCCTGATCCGAGTCGGCGCGGCCGGCCGGGGGAGGCGCAATGTGGCGACGGTTCCGACCGGACCCGGTGGGTCGGCTCCGGGGGCGGCTGGACCGCTTCGCCGCCACCCGCGACCCCCGTGCGGTTCTCGACTCCGGCGCGATCCGCGACGCCGAGGCCGTCATCGACCTGGTGACCGAAACGCCCACGGACGGGCCGCTGCCCGAGCGGGTCGCCGAGGGCGTGTCCCTCCTGGCCGGTCTGCACTGGTACCGCTACCGGCTGCTGCCCGCGGGCGAGGACGCCGACGACCTCGACCAGGCGCTGCGGCTCACCGAGTTCCTGCTGCGCTTCGCGCCGGAACGGGTACCCCCGCCGCTGCTGGCGTTGCTGCGCGCCCAGCATGCTCGCGGGGGATCACCCCGGCCCGCCCCCGCCGCCCCCGCCGCCCCCGCCCCCGGCACCCGCGCCGCCCCCGACGACGCGGCGAACGCCCAGTACGTCGAGGCCGTCCTGCTGATGGCCGCGGCCGAGAACAACCGTGACTACCGGGTGGCCGACCAGGCCGAGGCGCTGCTGCGGCAGGCGTTGGCCGGTACGCCGGCGGGCACGCCGGAGCGCCTGCACTACCTGTCCGCCCTCGGCCGGGTCCACCGCGACCAGTTCCAGCATCTCGGCCGGCGGCGGGCCCTGGCGGCGGCCGTCGAGGCGCACCGGGAGAGCCTGGAAGCCACCGGCGTCGGCGACCCGGAACGTCCCGTACGGCTGTTCAACCTCGGCAACGTCCTGGGCGACACGTACGAGGTGGACCACGACCCGGCAGCGCTGGACGAGTCGATCACGGCACTGCGCGACGCGGTGCGGGCCGCTGCCCCGGGCGCGCCGGTGCGCACGATGGCGCGGATGAACCTCGGCCAACGGCTGCGCGACAGGTGGCGGTTGCACCGGCGGCCAGGCGACCTCGACGAGGCGGTCGACGCCTTCGCCGCGGCCCGGGGCAGTGCTGATCCCCGGGTCGCCGCGCTGCACGGCGCGGCCCTCGCCGAGCGGTTCCTCCGCGACCGCACGCCCGCCGAACGGGACGCCGCCATCGAGGCGTACCGGTCGGCGTTGACCGGGTTCGGTGGGCTCGACCCGGAACTCGCCGGCACTACCCGGGTCGGCCTCGCCACCCTGCTCGCCGATCGGCACCAGGCCGCCGCCGACCCGGCCGACCTCGACGCGGCGATCGACGCGTACCGGGCTGCCGCCGGGTCCGGGACGACACTCGACGGGATGGACGGGGACGAGTTGCGGCACGCCGTGGCCGGTCTGCTGGTGACCCGGTACGAGCGGCGGCGGCGGGCCGACGACATCACCGAGGCGGTACGGGTGCTGCGCGCCGGCGTGGACGTCGCCCGGGACCCCGTCCAGCGGGTGGGCCGGCTCGCCGACCTCGGCCACGCGCTCGCCCTGGGCCACGCCGACCTCGGCGGGGTGAACGCGCTGCGCGCCGGCCGCGACGCGCTGACCGAGGCGGAACGGCTGCTGCCTCGTACCGACCCGCTGCGTCCGCACGTCCTCAACAACCTCGGCAACACCCTGCGCGAACTCGCCGACCTGGCCGGCGAGCCGGCGCTGCTGGAGCCGGCGGCGGTCGCGCTGCGATCGGCCGTCGCCGCCGCCGAGCCGGAGGACGCCTCCCTGCCCCGGTACCGCTCGAACCTCGGTCTGGTGCTGCAGGCGCTGTTCGCCTCCACCCAGGACCTGGCGACCCTGACCGAGGCGATCCAGGTGTTGGCGCAGGTGATCGACACGACGCCACCCGGGCATCGGGACCGCTTGCCGGCGCTGACCAACTACGGCTCCGCCCTGAACCGCCGGGTCGAACTCTTCATCGACGGCGCGCTGCCCGCCCGTGACGGGTCCGTCGACGAGGTCGCGGCCGGCATCGCCCGGGACTCCGACGCCGCAGTGGCCGCGCTGCGCGAGGCCGCCGAGCTGGCCGAACAGGAGGCCGACCCCACCGAGTACGCCCAGACGGTCGGCACCCACGCGCTGGCCCACCTGCTGCGGCATCGCCTGAACGGTGATCTGCCAGCGCTGGACGAGGCCGTTCGGCTGCTCGAAGGGCTCAGCGAGCGGCCATCGGCCGACGCGGACCGGCACCGGATCCTCACGAACCTCGGCAACGCCCTCCTGCTGCGTTACCAGGCCGGGCATGCCGACGCCGACGCGACCGCCATGCTGACCGCCTACCGGGGGGCGGTCGACGAGCTGGTCGTCGAGCATCCCGCGCGCACCATGTGCCTGAGCAACCTGGCCACCGCCCTGGAAGCGGTCGCTGCGGCCACCTCCGATCCCGACACCACCACGGCGGACACCAGCGCGGGTCGCTCGGGCGTGGGTGGCTCCGGGGTGGGTGGCTCGGGCGTGGGTGGCTCCGGGGCGGGTGGTTCCGGCGTGGGTGGTGCCGACGCGTTGGCCGAGGCGACCGCCGCGCTGCGCGCCGCCGCCGACGTCGAGTCCGCGCCGTCGCTGCTGCGGGCGTCGGCCGCCAGCCGGTATGCGGCGCACGCCGCCCAGGCCGGCGACCTGGCGGCCGCGCTCGACGGGTACACCACCGCCATCGAGCTGATCGACCTGGTGGCCTGGCACGGCATGGATCCCGACGACCAGAGTCGCCTACTCGGGCGTTTCCCCGGACTGGCCAGCGACGCCGCGGCGGTCGCCATCGCCCTGGACCGCCCGGAGCGCGCGGTCGAACTGCTCGAATACGGCCGGGGCGTGCTGCTCACCCGCGCCCACGACGCGGGCGCCGACCTGGCCGCGCTGCGCGCGCAGGCCCCCCGGCTGGCCGCCCGCCTCGCCGACCTCCAAGCCGCCCTCGACGACTTCCCGGCGCCGCCGGCCGGGATGTCAGCGCCGTCCGGGCTGGCGTCGCCGTCCGGGCTGGCGTCGGTTGCTGGGGTGGCGTCGGCGGTCGGGCTGGCGTCGGTTGCTGGGGTGGTGTCGACGGTCGGGTTGGCTGGTGACGGCGTACCGGGCGCAGGGGCCGGAGCGACGCCGGAGCAACGGTACGACCTCGCCACCCGCCGCCGCCACCTGCTGACCGAGATCCGCGACCGCCCCGGCTTCGCCGATTTCCTCCGTCCGCCGCCGTTCGACGAGCTGGCCCGAGCTGCTGCCGTCGGCCCGGTGGTGCTGGTCAACGTCGCCGCCCGGCGCTGCGACGCGCTGGTCGTCGCCGACGGTCAGGTCACTGTGGTGCCGCTGCCGGAACTGACCCTTGCCGAGCTGGTCGTCCGGACGGTGAGCTTCCTGACCGCCATCGCGGCGATCACCGGGCCGGCGGCGGCGGACGTACCCCAGCCGCAGGTGCGGCGTCGGCACTCGATGGCCCGCGCCGAGGTCGCCCAGACACTGGACTGGCTGTGGCGCGTCATCGCCGCACCCGTACTCGACGTGGCCCTGCCCACCCCACCCGACGCCGAGCCCGCGGCCGGGTCGTCGCCCGACGCGGTCGGTGGTGGGCCCCGGCTGTGGTGGTGTCCCACGGGCGTACTCACCCTGCTGCCGCTGCACGCCGCCGGTCCGCTCGCTCGTGGCGACGGGGTGCTCGACCGGGTTGTTCCGTCGTACACGGCCTCGCTGCGGGCGCTGACGCACGCACGACGGGGCGGCCCGGCCCGGCACGGACCGGTCGACGCGGCGCTGTTCGTCGGCATGCCGCAGACGCCCGGCCTGGCCGATCTGCCCGGCGTCGCGCGGGAGGAGGAGATCGTCCGGCGGCATGTGCCCCGGGTGCGTTCCCTGCTCGGCCCGGTGGCCAGCCCGGCGGCGGTGCTCGCCGCCCTGCCCGAGCAGCCCGTCGCGCACCTGTCCTGTCACGGTACGCAGGACCTGCGCGCCCCGGCCCGGGGACGCCTCGAGCTGGCCGGCGGCGCGCTGCGCGTGCGGGACCTGTGGCGGCCGGCCGGCAGCCCGGCCGCGTTGGCCATCCTCTCCGCCTGCGAGACGGTACGCGGCGGAGCGGCCCTGCCCGACGAGGCGCTCACGCTCGGCACGGCCTTCCAACTGGCCGGCTTCCGGCACGTCATCGGCGCGCTGTGGTCAATCTCGGACACGCTGACGGTGCGGCTCTGCACCGACCTGTACGAAGGGTTGGCGGTGACCGGAGGGATCGACCCGGATCGCGCGGCCGTGGCCCTGCACGCGGCGGTCCGCCGCCTCCGCGCCGCCCTGCCCGACCATCCGGACACCTGGGCCGGCTACGCCCACCTGGGCCCCTGACTCCCCGACGGTGGCGACCGCCGCGTGGGCCCCTGACTCCCCGACGGTGGCGACCGCCGCGTGGGCCCCTGACTCCCCGACGGTGGCGAGCGGCCCGGTCGCCACGCCCGGCGCGGCGGATCGGAGCGCCAGCCGGGCTGTTCAGGCCGCGCCGACCGGCAGGCTGACGGCGGGGGAGTGGGCGGGCGGGGCGGCGGGGGCGTACCAGGTCACACCGACTGCCGCGACCAGCAGCGTGGTGCACAGCAGCACCAGGCCCACGCCCGTGCGCAGCGACCGGACCGCCGCCACGGCCTCCAGATGATCACCGAGCGGGGCCGGCGGGAGGGCCGCCACCGGGGTCACCGCCAACCGGCCGTGCGCCGCGCGGAGCAGCGCGAGCGCTCCCGCCACGCCCGCGAGCAGCGCGGCGAGCAGCAGCAACCCGACCAGCGCGCCCCAACCCGGCGCGAGCGTGCTCACATCCGAGCGACCCCGGATCAGGCTGAACCCGACCAGCGCCACCAGCAGGCCGCCGAGGCCGTTACGCCAGGCCACCGCCGCCGCGCGGACGCGCTCCAACTCGCCGCGCAGCAGGCCGGTCAGCTGCTGCGCGCGGCGCAGGTCGGCCACGGTCGCGGGCGGGCCGGGACGAAGACGGATCACGCCTCGACCTCCAACCACAGCGTCCAGTACGCCCCGCAGCCCCGCAGCCCGGCGGGGCACCCCGGGTGCTCGGCCTCGCACTCGCACAGCAGCGTCCGGTAACCGGGGTCCGAGGTCGCGGCGTCCTTGCGGTACACCTCGTCCACGAGAGTGGTGGTGCTCGTGTGGCCGCACCGGGGGCAGCGCCCGCTGAGCACCACCGCGAACTCGAACGCCTGGAGGCGGAAGTCCGCAGCGGCCCGCGTGGCGTACGCCTCGTCGGTCACCTCGGCGTACGGCAGTGGGCTCGACACCGGCTCGTCGTCGCGCATCCCGACCTCCCGCCACCGACACCTGGACCGTCCACCGTAGCCGGTGACCACACCGGCGCAGGTCCGCGTCCCCGTGTCCGCGCCCGCTCGTCCCCGGGGACCTGCCGGGGGCAGTTGCGCGGAGCGCCCGGTACCGCCCTCGTCGGCGTGCGACGCTGGGCGTGTGCCGGTGACGCCGGCCCGGGCGGCCGGCCTGGTGCGTGCCGGCGCGACGGCGGAGGGAGGACCATGGCGCAGGTGCCGCAGGTCGACTTCGCGCTCGACACGTACGAGTGCATCGTGATCTATCCCGGCGCGGCCGGACGGGCCCTGCCCCCGGAGACCGTGCAGCGGTTGCAGGCCGAGCACGCCGAGTACATGCAGGCGTTGCAGCGCCGGGGGATCATCCTGGTCGCCGGCTCGGTGGACGGCCCGGCCCGTACGCCGGAGCCGCCGATCGGCTTCGGGCTGGCCCGCACCGGCAGCGTCGAGGACGTGCGCAGCGTGCTGGAGGCCGACCCGGCGGTGCAGGCCGGCCTCTACCGGGTGGACGTGTTGACCTTCCTCTGCCCGGCTGGCTCGCTGGAGTTCCCGCTGGTCAAGGCCGGCGGCTGACCGTCGGCCCCACGACGGGTGTCGTGCTGGTGACGGTGTCGCGGTACGCGTCGGTGTTACGGTCGCGCGAACCGGGCGTGCCCGCGCCCGGCCAGACGGCGTACGACCCGGGTGACCTGCCCATCGCCGTGCCCGCCCGGCCCGCCTCCACGCGCCGCAGGGAGCCGCCGCCGGGAGCGCCCCGACATCGTCCGGCACGGAGGCGTACGATTCCCGGCGCGCGGTCGCCGTTGCCCGTCGCCACAACGTTCCCGGTGCGCTTGCGCCGCCGGCCCGACGCGTGCCGCGCATCGTTCGACACCTGTTCCGCTGCCTGCAAGGGGTCGGTCCCGAGTCCGACCCGAAGGAGAGACTAGCCTGATGGGCGTGACACGCCGCGCGAAGATCGTCTGCACTCTTGGTCCCGCCACCTCGTCGCCGGAGCGCATCCGGGGCCTCGTCGAGGCCGGTATGAACGTGGCGAGGCTCAACTTCAGCCACGGCAGCCACGCTGACCACGAGGCCGTCTACCGGATGGTCCGGGAGGCCTCCGAGGCCGCCGGCAAGCCGGTGGCCGTCCTCGCCGACCTTCAGGGCCCCAAGATCCGGCTTGGCAAGTTCACCGACGGCCCGCACGAGTGGCGTACCGGTGACTCCGTCGTGATCACCAGCGACGACATCGCCGGCACCAAGGGGCGGGTCTCCTGCACGTACCGGAAGCTCCCGCAGGAGGTGAAGCCCGGTGACCGGCTGCTGATCGACGACGGCCGCGTCGCCGTGGAGGTCACCGACGTCAGCAGCAACGACATCCGCTGCCTGGTCACCGAGGGCGGCCCGGTCTCCAACAACAAGGGCGTCTCGCTGCCCAACGTGGCGGTCAGTGTGCCCGCCATGTCGGACAAGGACGCCGAGGACCTGCGCTTCTCCCTGGGGCTCGGCGTCGACCTCGTGGCGCTCTCCTTCGTCCGTTCGGCCGAGGACATCAAGCTCGTGCACAGCATCATGGCCGAGGAGGGCATCTTCCGGCCGGTGTTGGCCAAGGTCGAGAAGCCGGAGGCCGTGGAGCACCTCGAGGCCATCGTGCTGGCCTTCGACGGCGTGATGGTCGCCCGTGGCGACCTCGGTGTCGAGATGCCGCTGGACCAGGTCCCGCTGGTGCAGAAGCGCGCCGTGCAGCTGTGCCGGGAGAACGCCAAGCCGGTCATCGTGGCCACCCAGATGCTCGACTCCATGATCGAGAACTCCCGCCCCACCCGGGCGGAGGCCTCGGACGTGGCCAACGCGGTCCTCGACGGCGCGGACGCGGTGATGCTCTCCGGCGAGACCAGCGTCGGCAAGTACCCCGTGCTGACCGTCAGCACCATGGCCAAGATCGTGACGACGACCGAGTCCGGCTCGATCGGCGTGCCCCGGCTGCAGCACGACCCGCGTACGCACGGCGGCGCGCTCACCGTGGCCGCCTCGTCGATCGCCCGGGCCATCAACGCCAAGGCGCTGGTCGCGTTCTCGCAGACCGGCGACACCGTCCGGCGGCTCTCCCGCCTGCACTGCGACCTGCCGCTGCTGGCGTTCACCCCGGTCCCCGAGGTGCGCGACCAGCTCGCCCTGACCTGGGGCGTGGAGACGTTCCTCATGCCGTTCGTGCAGCACACCGACGACATGTTCCGCCAGGTCGACCAGGCGCTGCTCGGGCTCAACCGGGCCAACCCCGGCGACTACGTGGTGATCGTGGCGGGCAGCCCGCCCGGCACCCCCGGCTCGACCAACACGCTGCGCGTACACCAGCTCGGTTCGCTGGTCGACGCGGCGTCGGCGCGGGCGCTGCAGTGAGCGACGGTCGGGTCGCGGTCGGCCAGGCAGCGGTGGACCAGCTGCTGGAGGTGCTGGACCTCGACCCGACCGGGGAGATGACCTTCCGGGGGATGAGCCCCCCGGTCGGCCCACAACGGGTGTACGGCGGCCAGGTTGCCGGTCAGGCCCTGGTCGCCGCCGGCCGCACGGTGGACCCGGAGCGGTTCGTGCACTCGCTGCACGGCTACTTCGTCCGCCCCGGCGACCCTGTCGAGCCGATCGAGTACCAGGTGGAGAACATCCGCGACGGCCGGTCGTTCTCGGTACGCCGCGCGGTCGCCCTTCAGCACGACAAGCCGATCTTCTTCATGTCGGCGTCGTTCCAGCGGGCCGAGGAGGGGTTGGACCACCAGGCTCCCGCCCCGCTGGAGGTGCCCCCGCCGCAGGACGTGCCGACCATGTCCGACCGGCTCTCCCGTTACCCGGAGCGCCTGGGTATGTGGGCGCAGATCCCCCGCCCGATCGACGTGCGCTACGTGGGGGAGCCCGGCTGGGTCCGTCCCGGCGACCGGCCAGCCGACCCGCACCAGCGGGTCTGGATGCGCATCGACGGCAAGTTGCCCGACGACCCACTGCTGCACGCGTGCGCCCTCACGTACGCCTCCGACCTCACCCTGCTGGACTCGGTGCTCTCCGTGCACGGCGAGGTGTGGGGGCCGGGTGGCGTGGTCGGCGCGAGCCTGGACCACGCGCTGTGGTTCCACCGGCCGTCCCGCGCCGACGAGTGGTTCCTCTACGACTGCTGGAGCCCGTCCGCGTCGGGCGCGCGCGGGCTGGCGACCGGCCGGATGTTCACCACGGACGGCCGGCAGATCGCCAGCGCCGTACAGGAGGGTCTGCTGCGCCGCGTCGGCGCCTGACCCGATCGGTCATGCCTGGTGGATGGCCTCGCCGGCGATCTCGATCTGCACGGTCTTGCCGACCAGCACGCCGCCGCTCTCCAACACGACGTTCCAGAGCAGGCCGTAGTCCTCCCGGTTGATCTCGGCGGTCGCGCTGAATCCGAAGATGTTCTGCCCGTACGGATCCTGACGGGCGCCGCCGAAAGTCACCTGAAGGTCCACCGCGCGGGTGATCCCCTTCACCGTCAACTCGCCGGTGAGCACAAATCGATTGGGCTCGGACTGCGGCGGGGGATTGTGACTTCTGCCTCGTCCACCAGGTCGGTGGTTGCGCAGGCGTGCCCAGTAGAAAATCGGGTCTTCGTTGCTCTGCCACTTGATGCCAGTGCTTCGATATTCGAGAGTGGTATAGCGCTCCACGTCGAGGAAGTCCGCGCTTTTCAGGTGAGTGTCCCGGTCGGCGTTTCCGGTGGAGATGCTCGCCGCCGCGATGGTGGCGGTCACCCCGGAGCGCAGCGGATCCTCTGCCACCGTGATCTCTGCGGTCGCCTCGGCGAACTCGCCGCGTACGGGGCTCACCATCATGTGACGGGACAGGAAACCGATCCGCTTGTGCGCCTGATCGAGGCGGTAGGTGCCGGCGATCGGGATGGTCATGCCATCCCAGGTGCGTGTGGCGACATCGGCCATCGTGTTGCCTTCCCCCCCCGGGTTCATCAATGTCTGGCCCGAGCCCCAGAAACCGGTCGGGCAGGTGCAGTGCCCGCCCAGCATAAGGACGCTCCGAATCGGCCTTTCGGGCCCCACCGGGTAGTGGATCACGGCCGTCGGTGCTATTGGCTATTCGTCGATGCGTGACCGATCGGCCGAGGGCCGCCGGTCCCGGCGGATGACCTGCGGGCTAGCCTTGCCGGCATGCGTCTCTCCGCCCGGGTCGACTACGCCCTCCGCGCGGCCGCCGAGCTCGCCGCGACGGCCAGCGGCCCCGGGCGGGGCCGGCCGGTCACCGCCGACCAGATCGCCCGCGCGCAGGAGATCCCGCCGAAGTTCCTGGAGAGCATCCTGTTGCAACTGCGCCGGGGTGGCATCGTGCACGCCCAGCGTGGTCCGGAGGGCGGTTACTGGTTGGCCCGTCCGGCCGAGGAGATCTCCCTCGCCGAGGTGATCCGGGTGATCGACGGGCCGCTCGCGCACGTCCGGGGGCAGCGCCCCGAACAGCTCGGCTACCACGGACCGGCCCGTGCCCTCCAGGAGGTCTGGATCGCGCTGCGCGCCAGCGAGCGCGAGATCCTGGAGCTGGTCAGCGTCGCCGACGTGGCAGCGGGCACTCTGCCCGCCCGCGTCACCGAGCTGGCCGCCGACCCGCGCGCCTGGATCTGAGTGCCAGCCGGCCCGGACCTGACACCCACCCGCCGGGGCCACCCTGCTCAGCTCGATCTCCACCGAGTCGGCCGCGCCGTGGATGGCCGCCATCCTCTTCACCCTGGGCACGTACCTGCTGGTGCGCTTCGCCCGACCGCTGCGTACCGGCCGGGTCGGCGGACGGCTGCGCGGACGCTTCCTCGGTCCCCTGGGCCTGGTCGCCGGCTTCGTCGATGCGACCGGCGGGGGCGGGTGGGGCCCGGTCGCCACCCCGGCGTTGCTGGTCTCGGGTCGCATGGAGCCCCGCAAGGTGATCGGCTCGGTCGACACCGCCGAGTTCGTCGTGGCGGGCGCCGCCAGCGTCGGTTTCCTGATCGGGCTGGGCACGGAGGGGTTTCTGCTTCCCGCCGTCGTGGCCCTGCTGATCGGCGGGCTCATCGCCGCCCCGATGGCCGCCTGGCTGGTGCGCATCGTGCCTGCCCAACTGCTGGGCGCGGCGATCGGTGGCGTGATCGTGCTGACCAACGCCCGCACCCTGATCCGGTCCGCCGAACTGGTCGGCCCGCTCCGCCCCACCCTGTATGCCCCGTTGGCTGCGGCTGGCCGTCGGTTCACCGCAGGGCACCGAGGCGCACGTCGACGAGGCGTGGGCGCTCCTCGCCGAGGCGGCGGACAAACTGCTGACGCGCTGACCGGTCCGTCAGCGATCGGAACGACCGGCAGCAGCGCCGCGTGACCTCCGCGCCGAGGACCTGATTGAGCGTGATGCCTGTGAGTCATAAATATGACTCACAGGCATCACGCTCGCAGGAGTGAGCATCCGCCGTAGCGGCCGGCGCTCACCCGGTCGAGTCGATCAGGCGGTGTGGGGGAGGGGCAAGAGCCACACGGCGTGACGGTCGTCGATATTGCGGAGCGGAAAGCGCTTGCCCTACGATGCGGCTGAGCCGGATCCGAGTTCCAGGGCGTTCATCCCCGACCAGATCGCCGTTCGCCGCCGCCGCGGCGGACCGTCCATCGTGCTACCCCGGGCAGGGCAGGTGGATCACAGCGGTCATCACCGGATCCCCGGAGGCAGTTCATGCACCCGTCAAGACAACGGCTGATCCTGCTCGCCGCCTCGACGGCGGCAGCCGTCGTGGCCGGCGTTGCCGGCACGGTCGTCGCCTCGGCCGCCGCCGTCGCCTGCCGCGTCGACTACCAGGTCACCAACCAGTGGCAGGGCGGCTTCGGCGCCAACGTCACCATCACCAACCTCGGCGAGGAGGTCAACGGCTGGACCCTCACGTGGTCGTACGCCGCCGGCCAGCAGGTCACCCAGGCCTGGAACGCCACCGTCAGTCAGTCCGACGCCCAGGTGAGCGCGCGCAACGTCGACTACAACGGCGCCCTCGTCACCAACGGCACCGCCTCGTTCGGGTTCAACGCCTCGTGGACGAGCAGCAACCCCGCGCCGGCCAGCTTCGCGCTCAACGGCGTCACCTGCACGGGAGCGCCCTCCACGGGCGGCCCGACCACGCCGGCCCCGACCACGCCGGCCCCGACCACGCCGGCCCCGACCACGCCGGCCCCGACCACGCCGGCCCCGACCACGCCACCACCCACCCCTGGGGCCGGGGCGAAACAGATGGAGAACCTCGACCGAGGGCTGATCAGCGTCCGTTCCGGCAGCGGCAACCTGGTCTCCTGGCGGCTGCTCGGCACCGAGACGTCCGGCGTGTCGTTCAACCTCTACCGCGGTTCGACCAGGGTCAACGCCAGCCCGATCACCGGCGCCACCACCTACCTCGACAGCGGCGCGGCGGCCGGGTCGACGTACACCGTGCGGGCCGTGGTGGGCGGCGCCGAGCAGGCGGCGTCCGCGCCCGCCCTGCAGTTCGCCAACGGCTACCTGGACGTGCCCCTGCAGGTGCCGGCCGGCGGCACCACCCCCAGCGGGGAGAGCTACACCTACAGCGCCAACGACGCCTCCGTCGGCGATCTCAACGGCGACGGCACCTACGAGATCGTGCTCAAGTGGGACCCGTCGAACGCCAAGGACAACTCGCAGTCCGGCTACACCGGCAACGTCTACGTCGACGCGTACACGCTGACCGGCACCCGGCTGTGGCGCATCGACCTGGGTCGCAACATCCGGGCCGGCGCGCACTACACCCAGTTCCAGGTGTACGACTACGACGGCGACGGCCGCGCCGAGGTGGCCATGAAGACCGCCGACGGCACCCGCTTCGGCACCGGTCAGCTCATCGGCTCGTCGTCGGCGGACTACCGCAACTCCAGCGGCTACGTGCTGTCCGGCCCGGAGTACCTGACCATGTTCAACGGCCAGACCGGCGCGATCGCATCCACCGTCAACTACGACCCGCCGCGCGGCACCGTGTCGTCCTGGGGCGACTCGTACGGCAACCGGGTCGACCGGTTCCTCGCCGGCACCGCGTACCTGGACGGCCAACGCCCGTCACTGATCATGGCGCGGGGCTACTACACCCGCGCGGTGGTCGCGGCGTGGGACTTCCGCAACGGCACGCTGACGAAGCGCTGGACGTTCGACTCGAACTCGTCCGGCAACGGCGCCGCCGCCGGCCAGGGCAACCACCAGCTCTCCGTGGCCGACGTCGACGGCGACGGCAGCCAGGAGATCGTCTACGGCGCCGCCACCATCGACGACAACGGTTGGCTGCTCTACTCGACGGGCAACGGGCACGGCGACGCCATGCACGTCGGGGATCTCGACCCGGGCCGCGCCGGCCTGGAGGTGTTCAAGGTAGACGAGGACGCCAGCAAGCCCAGCTCGTGGTTCGCGGACGCCCGTACCGGTCAGATCCTGTGGTCCACGCCGGCCTCCGGCGACAACGGCCGGGGCGTCTCCGCGGACATCTGGGCGGGCAGCCCCGGCGCGGAGTCCTGGTCGGCGTCCGTCTCCGGCCTGGCCAACACCCGCGGGCAGAGCGTGGGGCGCAAGCCGTCGTCGACGAACTTCCTCGCCTGGTGGGACGGCGACCCGGTCCGCGAGCTGCTGGACGCCACGAAGATCGACAAGTACGGCACCGGAGGCGAGACCCGGCTGCTCGATGGCAGTCAAGTGGCGTCCAACAACGGCACCAAGTCCACGCCGGCGCTCTCGGGCGACATCCTGGGTGACTGGCGCGAGGAGGTGATCTGGCGAACCACCGACAGCCGGGCGCTGCGCATCTACAGCACACCCACCCCGACCAGCACCCGGATCTACACGCTCATGCACGATCCGCAGTACCGGGTGGCGATCGCGTGGCAGAACACCGCGTACAACCAGCCGCCACACCCGGGGTTCTTCATCGGCGATCAGATGGCCGATCCACCCACCCCGAACATCTACCTACGCTGATCTGACCCTGGCGGTACCGATTGCGTTCGCCTAAGGTGGCAGGCACCGGGCCGCAGCCGCGGAATCCGCACAGCTGCAGCCCGGTGCTCCACACCGCGGCATTCCCGACCCGTCCCGACCGGAAATGCCGTACCACCACCGGCACCAACATTAGGCACTGTCCGGGTCGCGGGAGTGACGCTGACGTGAAGATCGTGTTTCACGCGTCCCGACGTAGGCCCCCGGCCACCTTCTCGGCGATCAACTCGTACGACCGCACCCGGTCGGCCACGTCGTACACCAGCGTGGTGAGCATCAGCTCGTCCGCGCCGGTCCGCTCCTGCAACTCGGTGAGCTGCCGCCGCACCGTCTCCGGCGAACCCATCGCCTGCCCCTCGCGCCGTTGCAGCACGAACTCCCGCTCGATCTCGGTGTACGGGTACGCCGCCGCCTCGTCCGGCGTCGACAGCGGCTCCGGCCGACCGGAACGCAGCTTCAGGAACGACAGCGCGCTCGGCCCGGCCAGCCACTCGGCCCGCTCGTCGGTGTCGGCGCAGACCGCGTTGACGGCCACCATCGCGTACGGCTTGTCCAGCCACTGCGACGGCCGGAAGTTCTGCCGGTACAGCGCCAACGCCGGCAGCGTGTTGGCCGAGCTGAAGTGGTGCGCGAACGAGAAGGGCAGACCCAGCAGGCCGGCCAGTTGGGCGCTGAAGCCGCTGGAACCGAGCAGCCAGACGGCCGGCTGCTCACCCCGACCCGGCGTGGCGACGATCTGCCCCGGCTTCTCCCCGCTGAAATAGTTCATCAGGTCGGCCAGCTCACGCGGGAAACCCTCCGCCGACAGGCCCTCCATGGTGCGGCGCAACGCCAGGGCGGTCACCTGGTCGGTGCCGGGGGCCCGGCCGATGCCCAGGTCGATCCGGCCCGGGTGCAGCGCTTCGAGGGTGCCGAACTGCTCGGCCACCACCAGCGGCGCGTGATTCGGCAGCATCACCCCGCCCGAACCCAGCCGGATCGTCGACGTGTTCGCCGCCAGGTGCGCGAGCAGGACCGCCGGCGCGGAGCTGGCGATCGCCGGCATGTTGTGGTGCTCGGCCACCCAGAAGCGGTGGTAGCCCAGGTCCTCGGTGCGCCGGGCCAGCTCGGTGGTGGCCCGCAGCGCCGCGCCGGCGGTGGCGCCCTGGGCGACCGGAGCAAGATCAAGAACAGACAACGGTACGGTGATCACGCGCAGTGCCAACTCCCCGGCCCGCCCGTTCATTCCGACCGCCGCTCAGCCCACGCCCCGCGCCTGCTCGAAGATCAGGCTGGTCTGCGTGTGCTGCACCACCGGATCGACCGCCAGATGGTCCTGCACGAAATCCCGCAACGCGTCACCCGACGCCGCCCGCACGTGCAGCACGTAATCCTCCGCACCCGCCACGTGTAACACCGACACCACCCCGGGCAGCCGCACCGACCGCGCCCGGAACGCGTCCACCGCCGCCCGCTCGTGCGCGGTCAACCGCACCGACACCAGCGCCTGCAACGGCAGGCCCAGCGCCGCCGGATCCACCTCCGGGTGGAAACCCCGGATCGCCCCGCGCTCACGCAACGCCCGCGTACGCGTCAGGCACGTCGACGGCGCCACCCCCACCCGCTCGGCGAGCGCGTTGTTCGGCAACCGGCCGTCCGCCACCAACTCGGCGAGGATCGCGCGGTCCACCTCGTCCAGGGCCGGGTACGGCCGCAGATCGTTCGGCTCAGAGGGCATCCGAGCATCGTCTCCCGAACCACGAGCCAAAACCAGGGCCCCTCGGCAGAATCATCTACCAAACTGTTGCCCTTACGCCGGCAGATGTTCGACCCTACCCGCATGACGATGGTGGACACCCAGGCCGTACACGCCGGCCGCGACGACCTTCGCACGCTCGGCGTGCACGTACCACCGATCGACCTCTCCACCACCAACCCACTGCCCTCGGTCGACGACGGCGGCAACGCCTACGAACACCTCGCCACCGGCGGCACCCTCCCCGCCGACGCCAGCGCCGTCTACCAACGGCTCTGGAACCCCACCGTCGCCCGCTTCGAAACCGCCCTCGCCGCCCTCGAAGGCACCGACCAGGCAGTCGCCTTCGCCAGCGGCATGGCCGCCCTCACCGCCACCCTGCTCGCCGCCACCCGCGACGGACACCGCCACATCGTCGCCGTGCGCCCCCTCTACGGCGGCACCGACCACGTCCTCGCCACCGGCCTGCTCGGCACCACCGTCACCTGGGCCCACCCCGACCAGGTCGCCACCGCCATCGGTACGGACACCGCCCTCGTCGTCATCGAGACGCCCGCCAACCCCACCCTGGATCTCGTCGACATCGCCGCCCTCGCCCTCGCCGCCGGTGACGTACCCCTGCTCGTCGACAACACCGTCGCCACCCCCGTCCTCCAACAACCCGCCCGCCACGGCGCCGCCCTCGTCCTGCACAGCGCCACCAAGAGCATCGGCGGGCACGGCGACGTCCTCGCCGGCGTCGTCGCCTGCGACGACGCCTGGGCCACCCGACTCCGCCAGGTCCGCGCCGTCACCGGCGCGATCCTGCACCCCCTCGGCGGCTACCTCCTGCACCGCGGCCTGCAGACCCTGCCGCTGCGGGTCCGCGCCCAACAGGCCACCGCCGAGAAACTCGCCGGCTGGCTCGCCGACCACCCCGCCGTACACCGGGTGCACCACCCCTCGGTGTACGACCCGGCGGCGCTCGTCGGCCGGCAGATGTCCGGCCCGGCAGCCTGCTCGCCTTCGAGGTACGCGGCGGCGCGCCCGCCGCGGCCACCGTGGCCGCCGCCTGCCGACTCATCACCCACGCCGTGTCCCTCGGCGGCGTCGACACGCTCATCCAGCACCCCGCCTCGCTCACCCACCGACCCGTCGAGGGCGACGCGAAGCCCGCCGCCGCGCTGCTGCGCCTCTCCGTCGGACTGGAAGACCCCGAGGACCTGCGCGCCGACCTCGCCCAGGCGCTCGACACGATCGCCTGATCAGCGCAGCTCGCGGTTGCCCAACACCCGCGTCGGCGCGCCCTCCGCGCCACCCGCGGCATCGCCCGACCGATCCCGTCCGTCATCGTCACCTGGTTCGGCAGCAGCCGCCGCAACACCGGGAACAGCGGACGGGTTACCGCGTACCCGATCCGGTAGGCCCGCGTCCGCGACACCGCCCCGTACGTCGGCTGGATGAACCCCGGCCGTGCCGCGTACCCGTTGGGCAGCAGGTCCATGATCGCGTCCTCGGTGCGACCCTTGACGCGCGCCCACATCACCCGGCCCTGCCCGGTCGAGTCGGTGCCGACGCCGGAGACGTAGACGAAGGTGACCTCGGGGCTCACCTCGGCCAGCAACCTCGCCGCAGCGAGGGGGTAGTCGTAGCTGACCCGGGTGTACGCCGCCTCGTCCAGACCCAACGACGAGACGCCCAGGCAGTAGAAGCAGGCGTCCACGCCGGTCAGCTCCGCACGTAACCGATTCCAGGTCACCCACGTCGGGGACGGTCAGCTCCCGCAGCTTCGGGTCCTGCTGACCGGTACCCCCTGTCGTCGACACCCGCACAGGCTCCCACGCACGTGATGCCACCGCCCCCTCCGCCGGTCGATCATGAAGTTATTGCCTTCGATGTCGGCGTGGCGAGCACCGCGCGCATCGCCACGTCGCAGGCTTCGATGAGGCCAGGCCAGGCATCAGCGCAGTAGATCCGCAAGACCGGCACCCGCGCCGTCGTGACCAAGTGGCCGTCACCGAGATAGAGGCCAAGCAGGTAGACGTAGGCGGCGGGGTCTGTCGGACTGTCGACACCTTCCCGGCAGCGGAAGCACCGAAGCTCCGTGCCCTGGAGTCGAGCCTCCGGACGGTCATTACACCAGTGCCAGACCGTCAAGTACGGCAGGCCGTTGGCGCGAGCGGTGTCGGCGACCGTGTTGCCGGCCAGGAACATCTGCCGTGCTCGTGCGCGAATCTCGGGCGGGTACACGAGAGAATTCTCGAACACCCGTACGACATCTTTTGTGGTGCCCTCGGTGGGATTCGAACCCACACTGTATGGAGTTTGAGACCATTGCCTGCTGCCAGTTGGGCTACGAGGGCGCTTCCCTGATTCGGCCCTGACAGGATACCCACTACGCTGAGGGCGGTGACACCCGGCTGGGCGGGTGTCGGGTTCGAACTGGTGGGGGTAGGGCTGGTGGCTGAGACGCCGACGGATGCCGAGCGCAGGCGCGTACTGATCGCCGAGGACGAGGCGCTGATCCGGCTGGACCTCGCCGAGATGCTGGTCGAAGAGGGCTACGAGGTGGTGGGGGAGGCCGGCGACGGCGAGACCGCCGTGCGCCTGGCCGAGGAGTTGAAGCCCGACCTCGTCATCCTCGACATCAAAATGCCGATCATGGACGGGCTGGCCGCCGCCGAGCGCATCGCGGGCGCCCGGATCGCCCCGGTGATCATCCTCACCGCGTTCAGCCAGCGGGATCTGGTGGAGCGGGCGCGGGCGGCGGGGGCGATGGCGTACCTCGTCAAGCCTTTCCAGAAGAGTGACCTGGTCCCGGCGGTGGAGATCGCGTTGTCGCGGTACTCGGAGGTCGCCGCCCTGGAGGCCGAGGTCGCGAGCCTGACCGACCGCCTGGAGATCCGCAAGACGGTGGAGCGCGCCAAGGGCGCGCTGATGACGACGTACGGGATGACCGAGCCGCAGGCGTTCAAGTGGATCCAGCGCACGGCGATGGACCACCGGATGACCATGAAGGAGGTCGCCGAGCGGATCCTCGCGGAAACCGCCGGCGGCGAGGTGGCGCAGCAGCCGAGCGTCTGACGGCGTACGGCATGCGCGGGGCCGCCCGGGCGGCCGGTGGTGGTTAGCATCGACGGGTGTCCGTCCGACGGGTGATCGCGGTGTCCGGCCTGTTCGCGCTGCTGCTGGCGGGATGTGACGGTCCGGCCGTGCCGGGCGGCGGCGGGTCTACGGCGGCCGCTGTGCCGGCGTCGCGGCCGGCGTGGAAGGCGGTGACGATGCCGGCGCCGCCGGGTGGCGCGGGCCGCCTTCTGGTGCGGGATGTGGCGGCGTGCGCGGGCCGGTGGTTCCTGGTCGGCGGTGTCGCGGACGCGTCGGGCGGGACCCGTCCGGCGGCGTGGTCCAGTGTGGACGGTACGGCGTGGTCGGCGCTGCCGGTGCGGGCGGATTCGTTCTACGGCAAGCAGAACGTGCTGTCGTCGGTGGCGTGTCGTGACGGTCGGGCGGCGGTGATCGGCGCGAAGGTCGGCGGGGCGCACGGCTATCCGCGGGTGAGCACGTGGCGGCAGGTGGCCGACGGCGCGCTGGTCGAGGTGCAGGCGTCGTTCGAGACGTACGGCGGGCCGACGGCGGTGAACGTGTCCCGCCTGGCGGCGGGTCCGTCGGGTTGGTTGATCGTGGGTAACCGGTCGGCGGGCGCGGCGTCCTGGGTGTCGTCGCCGCCGGCGGCGGAGTTCGCGCTGGTGGAGGGCGCCCCGGGGTTGGCGAGTGACGCCGAGGGGGTGACCTGGGCGTTCGACGCGGTGGCGACGTCGTCCGGGTGGTTGGCGGTGGGGGGTCTGCTGCCGGCTGGTCGGATCGACCGGGATCCGGCGGTGTGGTCGTCGCCGGACGGGCGGTCGTGGCAGCGCACGGTGTTGCCGGGCGGTCCGGAGTACGAGGAGTTGCAGCGGGTGGCGCTGGCCGATGGGGTGCCGGTGGCGGTCGGGTTGCGGGGGGCGACGTTCGGCGCGTGGCGTCAGGAGCCGGCGGGCTGGGTGGCGGCGGGCGTGTTCGGGCGGCGTTCGGACGCGGGTGTGCCGCAGGTGGCGTCGCTGGTGGCCGCGGATGGTCGGTTGTTCGCGGCGGTGGTGGACGGCGCGCGTTACTCGGTGTGGGTGTCGACGGATCGTGGTGGGTCGTGGCGGGAGGCCGCGCTGCCCCACGATGTGGCGGCGGGCGCCGACCGGGACGTGGCGGTGGTGGCGGTGGGTGACCGTTGGTGGGTGGCGGTGGACGACGGTTCGCGGTCCGGACTGTGGTGGGCGAGCGGGACGGGCGGCTGAGGGAAGGACCCGGCCGTCTCACATTCCGGACACGTCAGGTCCCGCTGTTTGCCCAGGTCAGCCCACCTTTTCGGTGGGTTTTTGGGCCCGGCGGGTGTGGTGAGCCGCCGACTTGGCGTCGGCCTAAGGACCGATCGACGGATTCACCTGTTACGCGTATCGACAGGATTACCCACGTCTTCGTAACGGTTTCGCAGACCCCGCGTTCAGGCCTTCCGAGACGGCGTGCGGTGTCGGTACGCTCCGCCATCACGAGCCGTTACGCAGGGGGCATCCCTGCGGGGTGGGTGGATCTGCGGTCCGCGTGCTGTCGCCGTCACTACGGGTCAGCCGCGTCCGCATCTGGAGGAGGTCAGGAAGCCGTGAGGCGAAGCTATGTACGGGCGCTGGGCACTGTTGCGCTCGCCGCGACCCTGGTGGTTGCGGCTGGTTGCCAGGATTCCGGTGGCGGCGACGGTGGGACCGCGTCCGGTGACTGCGGTGGCAAGATCGCGATCTTCGGCGCGTTCACCGGTGACAACGCGGGTCTGGTGATCCCGTCGCTCAACGGCGCGAAGCTCGCCGTGAAGCAGTTCAACGGGGCGAACCCGAACTGCAAGGTCACCATGCAGGAGTTCGACACCCAGGGCGACCCGGCTGTCGCGACCCCGTTCGCGAACCAGATCGCGGGTGACAACTCGTTCCTCGGTGTCATCGGTGGCCACTTCTCCGGTGAGTCGGACGCCACCATGCCGATCTACCAGGCCGCTGGCCTGGCCATGATCAGCCCGTCGGCGACCCGTACGGACCTGACCCAGAAGAACAACACGTCCTTCTACCGGGTCGTCGGCAACGACGGCACGCAGGCCGGTGCGGTGGCGAGCTACCTGAAGGCGCAGAACGCGGCGAAGGTCTTCATGATCGACGACGCCAGCGCGTACGGCGCCGGCATCACCGAGGAGCTGGGCAAGCAGCTCGGCCCGCTGGTGGTCAACAAGGACAAGATCCAGGAGCGGCAGGCGCAGTTCGACGCCACCATCTCCAAGATCAAGGCCGCGCAGGCGGACTACGTCTTCTACGGTGGCTACACCCGTGAGGCCGCCCCGCTGGTGAAGCAGATGCGCGCTGCCGGCATCAAGGCCAAGTTCGTCGGCCCGGACGGTCTGTACGATTCGGCCTTCCCGAAGGGCGCCTCCGGCGGCGCCGACGGCGCGATCATCACCTGCCCCTGCCTCCCGGCTGTCAAGGCCGGCGGCACCTTCGCCGCCGACTACCAGAAGGAGTACGGCATCGCGCCGGGCTCCTACGGTGCTGAGGGCTACGACGGCGCCAAGATCTACCTGGACGCCTTCAAGGACGGCAAGAAGACCCGGGCGGACATCCTGGCGTACGTGAAGGCGTACGACAAGCAGGGTGTGTCGAAGTACATCAAGTTCGACTCCAAGGGCGACGTCGACCCGTCGAAGGTCGTCATCTGGGCCTACCAGATCAAGGGCGAGGCCATCGAGCCGCTGCAGGAGCTCAAGCTCAGCTGATGCCATGGCGATGGAGTGCGGCCGGGGTGCATCACCCCGGCCGCACTTGATTCAAGGAGACCCCCGGTGCATTTCGATGAACTGATTGGTCATCTCGGCCAGCACACGGTCGATGGCCTTTCCAAGGGCGCCATCTACGCCCTGATCGCCCTTGGCTACACACTCGTCTACGGCGTCCTTCGTCTGATCAACTTCGCGCACTCCGAGGTCTTCATGGTCGGCACCTTCGCGGTGCTGATCCTGTGGAACCAGCTCGGTGTGGAAAATAACCCCCCTGTCGGCCAGGCGATCCTGTTCCTGGTGCTCGGCCTCATCGTCGCGGCGGTCGCCTCAGGCGGTACGGCTCTGGCGCTCGAGCGGGTCGCGTACCGGCCGCTGCGGCGCAAGAACGCGCCGCCGCTGATCTTCCTGATCACCGCGATCGGTCTGTCGCTGGTGTTCGTGGAGCTCTTCGGGCAGGTGCTGCCCAAGCTGCTGGGTGGGGTAATGCCGGACGTATTCGGCCGGCCCCGGCAGATCGTCGGTATGCCGACGATCATCAAGCAGGAGACCCTGGTCACCATCGGCAACACGAGCATCACCAACATCCAGGTGATCGTGTTCGTCGCGGCCGTGGTGATGATGGCGCTGCTCGACTGGTTCATCAACCGCACCCGGTACGGCCGGGGCGTGCGCGCGGTGGCCCAGAACCCGGAGACGGCCGCGCTGATGGGCGTCAACCAGGAGCGCGTCATCATGCTGATCTTCGTGCTGGGCGGCATCATGGCCGGCGCGGCCGCGTTGCTGTGGAGCATGCGGTTCGGCTTCACCCAGAACAGCATCGGCTTCGTGCTCGGCCTGAAGGCGTTCACCGCCGCGGTCCTGGGCGGCATCGGTAACCTGCGCGGCGCGCTGCTGGGTGGCCTCTTCCTCGGCATCGTCGAGGTTTACGGCGCCACGCTCTTCGCGTCCAACTGGGAGGACGTCATCGCCTTCGTGGTGCTGATCGTGGTGCTGATGTTCCGGCCCACCGGTCTGTTGGGCGAGTCGCTTGGGAGGGCCCGCGCATGATCAACAAGATCCGCTTCGCAGATCAGCGTCGGGTGACGCTGCTGACCGGTATCGGCGACCGTTGGCGGGCGCTCACGAAGTGGCAGCAGGCCCTCGGGCTGGCCGCCTTTGTGGCGATCCTCTACTACCTGCCGCTGCTCGGCATTCCGGGCCTGACCTGGCTGCGGACCGACTCGATCCAGGGCGGCAACAACTGGGCGGGCGTGCTCTTCGTCTGCGCCATCTACGTGCTGGTCGCGATCGGCCTGAACGTGGTGGTCGGCCTCGCCGGCCTGCTCGACCTGGGCTACATCGGCTTCTTCGCCATCGGCGCGTACAGCGTGGCGTTGTTCGGTTCGGTGAACTCCCCGGTGGTGAAGTGGTTCCAGAAGGAATTTGACCTCCCGCCGACGTGGGCTGTCACCTGGGCGATCTGCCTCTTCATCGCGATCGTGCTGACCATGATCTCCGGGGTGTTGCTGGGCTGGCCGACGCTGCGGCTGCGCGGTGACTACCTGGCCATCGTGACGCTGGGCTTCGGCGAGATCATCCGGATCGTGGCCCGCAACGCCACCGGTCTGACCAACGGCCCGGTGGGCATCTCGGCCATCCCCGGTCCCGAGGGTGCGCCGTCGCCGGACAACAAGGTCTTCGGCCTGATCGACGCGAAGCCCTGGTACTGGTTGGCGATCACGTTCGTACTGATCATGGTGTTCCTGGTTCGCCGGCTGGAGCACAGCCGGGTCGGCCGGGCGTGGCTGGCCGTGCGTGAGGACGAGGACGCCGCCGCGGTGATGGGCGTGTACCCGTTCAAGTTCAAGCTCTGGGCGTTCGCCATCGGCGCGGCGCTCGGCGGCCTGTCGGGCTTCCTCTTCGGCAGCCGGAACGCGTTCATCGACCCGACCCAGTTCAACGCGAACCTGTCCATCCTCTTCGTCGCGATGGTGGTGGTCGGTGGCTCCGGCAACATGATCGGCGTCTCGCTCGGCGCGGTGCTGCTGGCGTACCTGCCGGAGCGGTTCCGTGACTTCGCCGACTACCGGTGGCTGGTCTTCGGCCTGGCCATGGTGCTGGTGATGATCCTGCGTCCGCAGGGTCTGGTGCCCAGCCGGCGGCGTGCCCGCGAGTTGTCCGATCGCGCGGCGGAGGCAGAGGAGGTGCCCGCTCGTGTCTGACCAGTCCACCAGCGCCGTGACGCCGAAGATCCCGACTCAGCCGGGGCCTCGGCAGGTGCTTCTCGAAGTCGACGACGTCACGCTCCGCTTCGGCGGCGTGGTCGCCCTCGACAAGATCAATTTCCAGATCTACGAGGGCGAGATCCTCGGCCTCATCGGCCCCAACGGCGCCGGCAAGACCACCAGCTTCAACGTGATGACCGGGGTCTACAAGCCGACGTCGGGCGCGGTCCGGTTCCGGGGCCAGAAGGTGACCGGCCGCAAGCCGCACCAGATCAGCCAGTTGGGCATCTCCCGGACGTTCCAGAACATCCGTCTCTTCCCGGAGATGACGGCGCTGGAGAACGTCATGGTCGGCACGGACTCCCGGCACAAGACAAGTGTGCCGGGGGCGCTGTTCCGGCTCTACCGGGTGCGACCCAAGCCGGAGGAGCTGCCGCAGGTCACCGCCGCGTCCGGGATCGTCCGGACCTGGCAGCAGGTGCGCCTGTCGGCCGCGAAGATCTTCGGCCTGTCCCGGCACATCCTGGAGGAGCGGGCGGCGGAGGCCAAGGCGCTCGAGTTGCTGCGCTTCGTCGGGATCGCCGACCGGGCCAACGACGAGGCGCGCAACCTGCCGTACGGCTACCAGCGCCGGTTGGAGATCGCCCGCGCGCTGGCCACCGAGCCGAAGCTGATCTGCCTGGACGAGCCGGCCGCCGGCTTCAACCCGGCGGAGAAGGAGGAACTCCTCACCCTGATCCGCAAGATCCGTGACATGGGCCTGACCGTCCTGCTCATCGAGCACGATATGCGGCTGGTCATGGGTGTCACCGACCGGATCGTGGTGCTGGAGTTCGGCCGCAAGATCGCCGAGGGTGCGCCCGCGGAGGTCAGCCGCGATCCGAAGGTGATCGCCGCGTACCTGGGGGAGCCCGCCGATGACGCTGCTTGAGCTCGAGAACGTCGCCGTCGCGTACGGCCGGATCGAGGCGTTGCACGGGATCAGCCTCACCGTCAACGAGCGTGAGGTGGTGGCCCTGATCGGCGCGAACGGCGCCGGTAAGACCACCACGATGCGTGCCATCTCCGGGACCAGGTCGCTCAGCACCGGGAAGATCACGTTCAACGGTGAGGACATCAGCAAGCTCCGGGCCGACCTGCGGGTGGTGCGGGGGTTGTGTCAGTCGCCGGAGGGGCGGCAGATCTTCCCCGGTATGACGGTCATGGAGAACCTGGACATGGGGGCGTACACCCGGCGGGACTCCGCCGGCATCGCCGCCGACCTGGAGCGGGTCCTGACCCTCTTCCCCCGGCTGGCCGAGCGGCGCAAGCAGGCCGGCGGCACCCTCTCCGGCGGCGAGCAGCAGATGCTCGCGGTCGGCCGGGCGCTGATGAGCCGTCCGAAGCTGCTGTTGCTCGACGAGCCGTCGATGGGTCTGGCCCCGCTGGTGATCCGGCAGATCTTCGACATCATCACCGAGATCAATCAGCAGGGCACGACCATCCTGCTGGTCGAGCAGAACGCCCAGCAGGCGCTCTCGCGGGCCCACCGGGGCTACGTGTTGGAGACCGGCCGGATCGTCAAGGAGGGCACCGGCCAGGAACTCCTGCATGACCCGGCAGTCAAGGAGGCGTACCTCGGCGTGGCCTGAGCCACCGCATCCGGCGGCCGGTCGTCCCCTCGTGGGCGGCCGGCCGTCGGCGTGTGTGCCGTGGGGTGTGTTTTCGCGCCCGTGGCGCGGTGCCGCCACCCGGGGTTGTCGGTGCGACGGACTAGAGTCGCTGCCGTGACAGCTACGACGCCGCGCCTGCTCCTCGTCGACGGACATTCCCTGGCATACCGGGCGTTCTTCGCCCTGCCGGTCGAGAACTTCTCCACCACGACGGGGCAGCCGACCAACGCGGTGTACGGCTTCACCTCGATGCTGATCAACGTCCTGCGCGACGAGCAGCCTACCCACATCGTCGTCGCCTTCGACGTCTCCCGCCGGTCCTTCCGCACCGACAAGTACGCGGAGTACAAGGCCGGCCGCAGCGAGACCCCCACCGACTTCAAGGGCCAGGTCAGCCTCGTCAAGGAGGTCCTGGCGGCGTTGCAGATCCCGGTGGTCGAGATGGAGGGCTACGAGGCCGACGACGTCATCGCGACGCTCGCCTGCCAGGCCCGCGACCAGGGCATGACGGTGCTGATCAGCAGCGGCGACCGCGACGCGTTCCAGCTCGTCGGCGACCAGGTCACCGTGCTCTATCCGCGCAAGGGCGTCTCCGACCTGGCCCGGATGGACCCGGCGGCGATCGAGGCGAAGTACGGCGTCGGCCCCGAGCGTTACCGTGACCTCGCCGCGCTGGTCGGCGAGACCAGCGACAACCTGCCCGGCGTGCCGGGTGTCGGGCCGAAGACCGCCGCCAAGTGGATCACCACGTACGGCGGGGTGGAGGGCGTCATCGCCCGCGCCGACGAGATCAAGGGCAAGGCCGGTGACAGCCTGCGGGAGCGGCTCGCCGACGTGATCCGCAACTACGAGATCAACTGCCTGGTCTCCGACCTGGAACTGCCGCTGCGCCCGGAGGACGCCCGCTGGGCCGGTTGGGACCGGGAGGCCGTACACCAGGTCTTCGACACCCTGGAGTTCCGCATCCTGCGCGACCGCCTCTACCAGTACCTGGAGGCCGTCGAGCCGGAGGCCGAGTCCGGCTTCGACCTGACCGGCGAGGTCCTCACCGAGCCGGGCGCGCTCGCCGCCTGGCTGGACGCCCACGCCCCGAGCGGCACCCCGGTCGGGCTCGCGGTCAAGCTGGACACCGGCCCCAACCGCCGGCACACCGCCTCGATCACCGGGCTGGCGCTGGCCAGCGCCGGTGGGGCGGCAGCCTGGGTCGACCCCAGTGGGCTCGACGCCTCCGACGAGGGCGCCCTCGCGTCCTGGCTGGCCGACGCGCAGCGGCCCAAGGTGCTGCACGACAGCAAGCCCGCCGTGCTGGCCTGCGCCGCACACGGCTGGGAGCTGGCCGGCATCGTCCGCGACACCCAGATCGCCGCGTACCTGGCCCGCCCCGACCAGCGGTCCTACGACCTGACCGACCTGGCCCTGCGCTACCTGCACCGCGAGCTGCGGGTGGACGCGCCCGAGACCGGTCAGCTCACCCTCGACGGGCTGGGCGACGAGGGGGTGGCCGAGCAGAACCTCATGCTCCAGGCCCGCGCGACCCTCGACCTCGCCGACTCGATCGACGCCGAGCTGTCCCGCGACGGCGAACAGTCCGCGCGGCTGATGGCCGGGGTGGAGCTGCCGCTGATGCGGGTGCTCGCCGCGATGGAGCGCACCGGCATCGCCGCCGACACCGACTACCTCTCCGAGTTGGAGGCGCACTTCGCCGCCGAGGTGAAGGCCGCCGCGCAGGGCGCGTACGAGGCGGTGGGCCGGGAGTTCAACCTCGGGTCGCCCAAGCAGTTGCAGGAGATCCTCTTCACCGAGCTGGGCCTGCCGAAAACCAAGAAGATCAAGACGGGTTACACCACCGACGCCGACGCCCTGCAGTGGCTCTACGCGCAGCAGCCCCACCCGGTGCTGGCCCACCTGCTGCGCCACCGCGACGTCGCGAAGCTCAAGTCGACGGTGGACGGCCTGCTCAAGTCCGTCTCCGACGACGGGCGAATCCACACCACCTTCAACCAGACGGTCGCGGCCACCGGTCGGCTCTCGTCCACCGAGCCCAACCTGCAGAACATCCCGATTCGCACCGAGGAGGGCCGGCGCATCCGCCGGGCCTTCGTGGTGGGTGCCGGGTACGAGTGCCTGCTCACCGCCGACTACAGCCAGATCGAAATGCGGATCATGGCGCACCTCTCGTCGGACGATGCGCTGATCGAGGCGTTCAACTCCGGGGCCGACTTCCACGCCGCCACCGCCTCGTCGGTCTTCGGCGTGCCGGTCGACGAGGTCACGCCGGACCAGCGGCGCAAGATCAAGGCAATGAACTACGGCCTGGCGTACGGGCTCAGCGCGTTCGGCCTGTCCCAGCAGCTCAGCATCGGCACCGACGAGGCGCGCGGGCTGATGGAGAACTACTTCGCGGGCTTCGGCGGGGTACGCGACTACCTGCACCAGGTGGTCGCCAAGGCCCGCCAGGACGGCTACACCTCGACCATCCTGGGCCGCCGCCGCTACCTGCCCGACCTGGTAAGCGACAACCGGCAGCGCCGCGACATCGCCGAGCGGATGGCGCTCAACGCCCCCATCCAGGGTTCGGCCGCCGACATCATCAAGGTGGCGATGCTGCACGTCGACACCGCGCTCGTCGACGCGGGTCTACGCTCCCGGATGCTGTTGCAGGTGCACGACGAGTTGGTCTTCGAGGTCGCGCCCGGTGAGCGGGAGGCGCTGGAGGCACTGGTGCGGCGCGAGATGGGCGGGGCGTACCCGTTGTCGGTGCCGCTGGAGGTGTCGGTGGGCGAGGGCCGCGACTGGAACAGCGCCGATCACTGATCTGGTGTTGCGGTGGGGGTTCCGGGGCAGCCGCGGTCGCGTCACTTCCTGCTCCCGTGGGCCGCCCCGCTTCGTCGGGCGGGCATGGCGTTGATCCGCCAACTTCGGGCAAAGTGCTGGGTCGGGGCGTTCTGAGGCGGCAACTTCCCCGAAGTGTGGTGGCTGGGGCGCGGTTCTTGCTGCCGCGCCGAAGTTGTGGAGATCTTGCGCTGTGCGCTACTTCATCGGGTCGTGGCCCCAGTTCATGAGGGACCAGCGCCACTTCGTGTCGCGGACGTTGCCGGACGGGCGCTGCGCCATGTGCCGACGGACGTAGCCGACGACCTTGCGCATGTGCTTGTAGTCCGCCTCGGAGAGATCGCCGCGCTTACGGCGGAGCAGGTTGATGATTTTCCGGCCGGATTCGTGTCCGACGGACTCGCCACCACCGGTACGGCCGCCCTTGTGCCAGCCGACCTGCTTCGACTCGTCGGTCTCCAGCCAGGTGGACAGCTCACCGGGCTTCATGTTCACCGCGTCGGTGAACTCCCGGTAGGTGTCCCGGCCCTGGTCGTCAGCTCTGCTCATGACGCAACGCCTCCGGGCGGTGGGCCACGTCGCGGCCGGTGCCGGCACTGCGGACCCGGTACTGCGGGTCGTCCGGGGACGCGTTCACCGCTCGCCCGCGTACCCGGGTCCGTTCGGTGATCGTGCCCTGCACCACGCCGTACGCGCGGCTGCCGTGTGCCGACCAGGAGACGTGGTCGCCCTGGTGGAACCTCTGTTCGGCCATGCCCCCGGCTACCCGAGCCGGCAAGGGCGAAACGGCTACGGCGTGATCTCGGCGATCGGCAGCTTCATGTCGAACGGCTCGGTCAGCTCGATCACCTCGGCGCCGTCGGCGACCAACTCGTACTGCCGCTCACCGCCCGGGCCCACCCGGTCGCCGATCCGGTACGCGTAGACGTGCACCGGGTCCTGCTCGATCCGCCAGTAGAAGGGGATGCCGGCGGCGGCGTACTCGCCAGGCTTCGCGAACCGGTCAGTCCGTCGGGTGCCGGGCGAGACGATCTCCACGGCGAGCACGACATCCGCCGGCCGCAGGGTGGACCGGTTGGACGGCACCTCCGCGCGACAGAGCAGCACGTCAGGCTGACGGCTGGTGTTGCGGCTGAGTGCGACTCCGACTGCTTGGGCGGCACGAAGGTCCGCCGGGGCGTGCGAGCGCAGCCACAGCCACAGCAGACCGCAGATGTCTTGATGGCCCAGGGTGGGGGAGGGTGTCACCTGGATAACTCCGTCGACGAGTTCGACGCGGGGGGCGTCGTCCGGCAGGGTGAGCAGGTCCTCCAGCGTGTAGTCGGCACGCTGCTGCCGCATCGGGTCCGGACACCAGGGGCCAGGTGATGTCGGGATGGGCTCGGCGCGCATGGGCCGAGCCTACCGGCGATCGATGCCCCACACGTCGGACAACGGGTGCGGCACGCTCAGTCGGCGGGCTTGTCGGTGACGAAGATGGCGGTGCCGGGGAAGAGTCGTCCGCGCAGCGGGCTCCACTGCCCCCAGATCCCCTCGTGCCCCTGCGGCCACTCCGGCTCCACCAGGTCCAGCAGCCGGAATCCCGCGCCGACCAGTTCCCGGATCCGGTCACCGAGGGTCCGGTGCTGCTCCACGTACGTGGCCACGCCGGTCTCGTCCTGCTCCACGTAGGAGGAGCGGTCGAAGTACGAGTGCACGGCCCTCAGGCCGCCCTCGCCGGGGTCGTCCAGGAAGATCCAGCGCATCGGATGGGTCACCGAGAACACCCATCGGCCGCCCGGGCGCAGCACCCGGTGCACCTCGGCGAGCAGGGCCGCCGAGTCGTCCACGAACGGGATCGCCCCGAACGCCGTGCAGGCCACGTCGAACGACTGGTCGGCGAACGGCAGGGCGAGCGCGTCGGCCTGCACCAGCGGCACGCGTACCCCCGTGGTGTCGGCGGCCTCGGCGGCGTGCCGCAACATGCCGGCGGACAGGTCGAAGGCGACCGGCCGCGCGCCCTGGGTGGCGAGCCAGCGGGCGGCGGCGGCGGCGCCGCAACCCACCTCGAGCAGCCGTCGTCCCGCCACGTCGCCGAGCAGGTGGGCGTCCGCCTCGCGCAGCCCCTCCGGGCACCAGACGAAGTCCACGTCGCCGAGGAACGCGCCGTGTTCGGCCTGGTAGTCGTCGGCGTCGGTGTCCCACCAGCCGCGGTTGGCCCGCCGGACCTCGGCGTCACCCATGCGGCGCCGGGTCACCCGGCTGTCGTCATCCACGCGCTCACGCTAGGCCCCCACCCCGCAGTCCACGCCGGCGGCGCGGCGGGATCGACGCGGACTCGGGGGTGTCGGGCACCGCACGGCGCGCCGATTGCCCGGAAACCGCGTCGTCCGAGTGGCGGGTGGGGCCGCTGTGACGTACGAGACACGAGGGGTCGTTTCCGGGCGATTGTTCGGCTTTCGCAGGTCGCCGCGCGGCGAGGAGACGGGAGGGCTTGCACGCTGTGGTAATGCGCACGGTAGGCTAGACGATGCGCTCGCGGATCGTGTGTCTCGGCAGGGAGCAGGTGCGCGGTCGACGGACCACATCATGATCTCACTAGGCGATCGTTCGGTGTGCCCGGCGACGGATCCGCTGGCGCGAACAGGTCACCGCGACACCAGCCTGCTGTGACAACCCACCGACCGGAGCAACCGCCCACATGACGAGCAGCATCGAGGCCCCCTCGAGCGCCACCCGGGTCACCCACGACGATCTCGGTTCCGAGGAGGCTTTCCTCGCCGCGATCGACGAGACCATCAAGTACTTCAACGACGGCGACATTGTCGAAGGCACCGTCGTCAAGGTCGATCGGGACGAGGTCCTGCTCGACATCGGCTACAAGACCGAGGGTGTCATCCCCTCTCGGGAGTTGTCGATCAAGCACGACGTCGACCCCGCCGAGGTTGTGACGGTTGGCGACCACATCGAGGCCCTGGTCCTTCAGAAGGAGGACAAGGAGGGGCGTCTGATCCTCTCCAAGAAGCGGGCGCAGTACGAGCGGGCCTGGGGCACGATCGAGAAGATCAAGGACGAGGACGGTGTCGTCCGCGGCTCGGTCATCGAGGTCGTCAAGGGTGGTCTCATCCTCGACATCGGCCTGCGCGGCTTCCTGCCCGCGTCCCTGGTCGAGATGCGGCGCGTGCGTGACCTGCAGCCGTACGTTGGGCGCGAGCTCGAAGCCAAGATCATCGAGCTGGACAAGAACCGCAACAACGTGGTGCTGTCCCGCCGGGCCTGGCTCGAGCAGACGCAGTCCGAGGTGCGCACCGAGTTCCTCAACAAGCTGCAGAAGGGCCAGGTCCGCAAGGGCGTCGTGTCCTCGATCGTCAACTTCGGCGCCTTCGTGGACCTCGGCGGCGTCGACGGTCTGGTGCACGTCTCCGAGCTGTCCTGGAAGCACATCGACCACCCGTCCGAGGTCGTCGAGGTGGGCCAGGAGGTCGAGGTCGAGGTCCTGGACGTCGACCTGGACCGCGAGCGCGTCTCCCTGTCGCTGAAGGCGACGCAGGAGGACCCGTGGCGGCAGTTCGCCCGCACCCACGCGATCCAGCAGATCGTGCCGGGTAAGGTCACCAAGCTGGTTCCGTTCGGTGCGTTCGTCCGCGTGGACGACGGCATCGAGGGCCTGGTCCACATCTCCGAGCTGGCCGAGCGCCACGTGGAGATCCCGGAGCAGGTCGTCCAGGTCGGCTCCGAGGTCATGGTCAAGGTCATCGACATCGACCTCGAGCGCCGCCGGATCTCGCTGTCGCTCAAGCAGGCCAACGAGGGCTTCGTCGAGGGCGAGGAGCACTTCGACCCGACCCTCTACGGCATGGCCGCGACGTACGACGCCGAGGGCAACTACATCTACCCGGAGGGCTTCGACCCGGAGACGGGCGAGTGGCTCGAGGGGTACGACAAGCAGCGCGAGACCTGGGAGAACCAGTACGCCGAGGCCCGTCAGCGCTGGGAGGCCCACACCAAGCAGGTGCAGACCTCTCGCGCCGCCGACGCCGAGGCCGCTGCCAACCCGACCCCGGCCGTCCCGGCTGCCGGCGGTGGCACCACCTCCTCGTCCAGCCCGGCCCCGAGCCGGCAGGCCGAGGAGCCGGCCGGCACCCTGGCCACCGACGAGGCGCTCGCCGCTCTGCGGGAGAAGCTCGCCGGCGGTAAGTGACCCGCTGATACGACGACAGGCCCCGTCTCCCGCGATCTTCGGATCGTCGGAGGCGGGGCCTTCGCCATGTGGTCACCGCGCCGCCGGTGTCGCGATGACCACTCATGGGGGAGGCGATGGCGGGGCACCGGTCACCTCGCGCGCTTTGCTCTGCTGCAACGGAGGAAACGGTCGGTCTCCGATTACCGGACGGCACGTGTCTCCTGGGCTGAAGCAGAGCAGAGGAAGCGCGTGACAGGTCAGGGCGCCTACGGGTTCCTCGCGGGGTGGGCGTGTTTGGCGGGCGAGCCGTGATCCGGTTGACTGGTCTCGTGCTGAGAGTGGGTTTGACCGGCGGGATCGGGTCGGGCAAGAGCGCGGTGGCCGCGCGGCTGGTGGAGTTGGGCGCGGTGCTCGTGGACGCCGACCAGGTCGCCCGGGAGGTCGTCGCGCCGGGCACCGAGGGCCTCGCGGAGATCGTCGCCACCTTCTCAGCGGCGGTGCTGGACGCCGACGGCGCGCTGGACCGCGCCGCGCTGGGCGCGAGGGTGTTCTCCGACGAGGCCGCCCGCGGCCGGCTGGAGGCGATCACCCATCCTCGGGTACGGGCGCGCACCGCCGAGTTGGTCGCGGCGGTGCCGCCGGACGCGATCGTCGTCAACGACGTACCGCTGTTGGTGGAGGTGGGGCTCGCGCCGACGTACCACCTGGTGGTCGTGGTGCAGACGGCCGTGCCGATCCGACTGGAGCGGCTGACGCGCGACCGGGGGATGGACCGCGCGGAGGCCGAGCGGCGGATCGCCGCGCAGGCCGACGACGACCGCCGGCGGGCGGTCGCCGACGTGGTGTTGACCAACGACGGGAGTCTGGTGGCACTGCACGCCGCCGTGGACATGCTGTGGCGGCAGCGGCTGCAACCCTACGAGCACAACCTGCGGCAGCGGCGGGTCGCGCGGCCACCCGCGCGCGGCGACGCGCCCGAGGCCGACCCGAGCTGGCCCGAGCAGTACGCACGGCTGGCGGCCCGTATCCGCCACGCGCTCGACCCGGCAGACCTGCGGATCGACCACATCGGCGCGACCGCGGTGCCCGGCCTCGCCGCCGACGACGTCATCGACGTGCAGCTCGCCGTGCCCAGCCTCGCGGACGCCGACGGGCCGCTGGCCGACCGGCTGGCGAGCGCGGGATTCCCCCGGGTGCCGGGGCACTGGTGGGACGATCCGCGTCCGGCCGGCCGGGGGCGGTGGGAGAAGCGGCTGCACGGCAGCGCCGACCCGGATCGCCCGGTGCGTCTACACGTGCGGGCGGCGAATTCGCCCGGCTGGCGGTACGCGCTGCTCACGCGGGACCATCTGCGCGCCGACCCGGATCAGCGGTCCGCGTACCTGCTGCTCAAGCGGGATCTGGTGGACGCTGCGCCGCCCGTCGGTGACTCCGGCACGGCCGGCGACCCCTGGTTCGACGAGGAGTACCTGCGGGCCGAGCAGTGGGCCGCGCAGACCGGCTGGCGGCCCTGAGGGACGTGCCGGGTCCCGTGGTCAGCGTGTTCCGCTCGGTCGGGTGGCGGCGCGCGGTGGCGGAGCGAGGCGGGGGACGACGGCGGGATCGAGGTCCAGCTGTGCCCACGCGCCCGGGCCGGTGCGCAGCTCCACCCTGCGCAGCGAACCGTCCCGGCCGATCCAGTAGCGCAGCCATGCGTCCGCCACGCGGAGTTCCACCACGTCGACGGTCCGACCGTCGGCGAGGTCCTCGCGGACGCGCACGGGCGCATCACGCCGCGCCAGCGGGCCGGCGGCACTCACCGCGGCGTCGACCAGCAGGTCCAGGTCGTCCCGGGCGGACCGGGTGGTCCGCCACGCGCCGGAGGGGACCGGGAACGGAGGCCGCCCGGGGGTCTCGGCGGTGCCACCACCACCGGCCTCGGCCGGTACGTCCGTGCGGGACAGGCATGCGGCGTCGCGGTATAGCAGGGTGCGGCGACCGGGTACGCCGAGGTCGGCGACCGCCACGTAGGCGGTGCGGGCGGTCCAGCTCAACCAACCGGTGCCCCGCAGGTTGGTGTCGACGCCCAGCGGCGCGGTCAGCGTCAGCGTGGCGCCGCCCTGACCGCGCAGTCGGGCCGGCAGCGCGTCCAACCGTCGCTGCTCGGCGTCCGTGAGCGCCCGTGGCAGACCGGGTCGGCCGCCGAGCGCGTCCACCGGGTGCAGCGTGGGACGGTCGATCCGGTCGAGGAGCACCGTGACCGGCCCGACGCCGGGCAGCCGGGTCACCAGCTTGTGCAGTCGGCCGTCCCGGTCGAGCCAGTAGCGGGCCGACGCGTCCCCTCCGGCCGCTGCGGTGCCGGCCGCCATGGTGCCGGCCGGTGCGGTGCCGGCCGGTGCGGTGCCGGCCGGTGCGGTGCCGCCGGGGCTGGGCGCCGTGGTGGCCAGCGACGCCTGCAGCACGTCCAGCGTCCCGGCTGCGTCCACGTCCTCGGCGACCCAGCGGGCGTCACCACCGGTCGGGGCTCGGTCCGGACGGTCGGCGGCGAGGCCGAGGAGCAGGTCGAGGACCGGTGCCAGGCCCGTGCCGGGCGTCAGGTGACGCAGTTGCCAGCGGTCCGCCGGGGGCACCAGCGGTGGCGCGGCCGGGGTGGGCACGGCGCTCGGGTCCGGCCGGACCACGAGGACCGGGCCGCCGCTCTGCAACAGGCCGCGGTCGGCGCCTGCCCCCGGCCCGCCCACGTCCAGGTAGAGCAGGGGCCGCGACCAGTCCACCCAGCCCACCAGTTCGGTACGGGCGGCGCCGTCGCCGGCGGTGACGTGCAGACCAGCGCGTAGGTCCCGCAGGTTGGTGACCCGCATGGCGGCCAACCGCTCGGCCTCGGCGACGGTCAGCGGCCGGGCCGGCGCGGGTGGGTCGGGCGTCCAGCTCAGCAGCCCGACCACCAAGGCCGCCGCCGACGTCACCGCGGTCAGGGCGAGCAGGAGCAGCAGCGTACGGCGGCGGCGGGCCCGGGAACGTCCGGCGCCGTGGCCCTCGACGGGGCGGCCGCCGGGGTCGGGGGACATGTCGGCGCTGCGGTCCGTGGTGCCAGCGCGGGCGGTGTCGGAGGAGGGTGCCGGGGCTCCAGAGGTGTCCACGGATGTGAAACGGGCGGGACGGCACCGGGTGACGAGCGGGGAGCGACGAGTAGGGGCGCTCGCGGCGGCCGGTCTGCGCCGTGAGCGCGACCACACGGGTGCGCACGCCGGACGAGCCGGGTGCTGCGACCGCTGTGCCGGCGGCGACCGGCCGTGATGACGGCCTGGCCACCGGGCCCGGTCGGCCGCCGCGAGCGGCCTACATGAAGAGGGTAGTCCCGGTGATATGGGCCACACAATGGGAATATTGAAGCCGATCACGTACCCTGCGCGACGGCCGAACATGTCGGACCTGCGGCGTACCGTTGAGGTCATGGCGCTCGACATTCCTCGGCTCGACGGCCGCTTCCAGGTCGTCAGCGAATTCCAGCCGGCCGGCGACCAGCCGGCCGCCATCGATGACCTTGAGCGCCGGGTGCGGCGCGGCGACCGGACCTCGGTGCTCCTCGGCGCGACCGGCACCGGCAAGAGCGCCACCACCGCGTGGCTCATCGAGCGGCTGCAGCGCCCGACCCTGGTGCTCGCCCCGAACAAGACACTCTGCGCGCAGCTGGCCAAGGAGTTCAGCGAGCTGCTGCCGCACAACGCGGTCGAATACTTCGTGTCGTACTACGACTACTACCAGCCTGAGGCGTACATCCCGCAGACCGACACCTACATCGAGAAGGACTCCTCGATCAACGAGGAGGTCGAGCGGCTGCGCCACTCGGCGACGATGTCGCTGCTCACCCGCCGCGACGTGATCGTGGTGGCCACCGTCTCGGCGATCTACGGCCTGGGCACCCCCGAGGAATACCTGGACCGGGCGGTCAAGGTCCGGGTCGGCCAGGATCTCGACCGCGACCAGCTGCTGCGCCGGCTGGTCGACATCCAGTACACGCGCAACGACATGGCCTTCCAGCGGGGCACGTTCCGGGTCCGCGGTGACACGTTGGAGATCATCCCGGCGTACGAGGAGCTGGCCGTCCGCATCGAGCTGTTCGGTGACGAGGTGGAGAAGCTCTACTACCTCAACCCGTTGACTGGTGACGTGGTCCGCGAGGTCGACCAGTTGGTGATCTTCCCGGCGACGCACTACGCGGCGGGCCCGGAGCGGATGGAGCGGGCCATCCGCGACATCGAGGCGGAGCTGACCGAGCGGCTGGCCGAGCTGGAGCGCCAGGGCAAGCTGCTGGAGGCGCAGCGGCTGCGGATGCGCACGACGTACGACATCGAGATGATGCGGCAGGTGGGCTTCTGCTCCGGCATCGAGAACTACTCGATGCACATGGACGGGCGGCTGCCGGGTAGCCCGCCGCACTGCCTGCTCGACTACTTCCCGGACGACTTCCTCACGGTGGTCGACGAGTCGCACGTGACGATCCCGCAGATCGGCAGCATGTACGAGGGTGATGCCTCCCGCAAGCGGATGCTCATCGACCACGGGTTCCGGCTGCCCAGCGCCGCCGACAACCGCCCGCTGCGCTTCGACGAGTTCCTGGAGCGGGTCGGCCAGATGGTCTGCCTCTCCGCGACCCCCGGTACGTGGGAGATGGAGCAGGCCCAGGGCGAGTTCGTCGAGCAGGTCATCCGCCCCACCGGTCTGGTCGACCCGCAGGTCGTGATCAAGCCGACCAAGGGTCAGATCGACGACCTGATGCACGAGATCAAACTGCGGACCGACCGTGACGAGCGGGTGCTCGTCACGACGCTGACCAAGAAGATGGCCGAGGACCTGTCGGACTACCTGCTCGAGAACGGCGTCCGGGTGCGCTACCTGCACTCCGAGGTCGACACGCTGCGCCGGGTCGAGTTGCTGCGCGAGCTGCGCAAGGGCGAGTACGACGTGCTGGTCGGCATCAACCTGCTCCGCGAGGGTCTGGACCTGCCCGAGGTGTCGCTGGTGGCGATCCTCGACGCCGACAAGGAAGGCTTCCTGCGCAGCGGCCGGTCCCTGATCCAGACCATCGGGCGGGCCGCCCGTAACGTCTCGGGCCAGGTGCACATGTACGCCGACAAGATCACGCCGTCGATGGCGGCGGCGATCGACGAGACCGACCGGCGTCGTGCCAAGCAGACCGCGCACAACGAGGCACACGGCATCAGTCCGGAGCCACTGCGCAAGAAGATCCACGACATCCTGGACGACATCTACCGCGAGGCGGAGGACACCGAGAACTCCCGGGTCGGCGGCGCGGTCCGCCAGCTCTCCCGGGGCAAGGCACCCGTCAAGGAGACCCGCAGCCGCAGCCGGGCCACCGCCGCCACCACCTCACGGGAGGGGATGGCCCGCGCCGACCTCGCCCAGCTCATTCAGGAGCTCAACGATCAGATGCTGGCTGCGGCCCGCGAGCTGCAGTTCGAGCTGGCGGCGCGGATTCGCGACGAGGTCGCCGACCTGAAGAAGGAGCTACGCGGCATGGACGCCGCCGGCGTGAAGTGACATCTCATCCGGGACTTCCACCAGTTCGCCGGCGGCGCTCCGGCGGCGCTCCTCGCCGCACGCTCCGCCGTCTGACGCGAGATCCGGCGGACCGAGAACGCGGCCCGACAACGGTGGCGGCCCGACAACGGTGGCGGCCCGACAACGGTGGCGGCCCGACAACGGTGGCGGCCCGACAACGGTGGCGGTCCGAGACCGACTTGGGTCCAGGGACGTGGGGGGGGCGTCCCGGCCGCGCCGACAGCCCGGTGGCGCGGTGCGGGTCATTCGGCACGTACCGGCCCTGAGTAGGGAACGTTGGCCTGTTCGGCACCGGATGTCCCGGCTAGGCACGATCACCTCGGTTGCGGTACGCAAGCACGCTATTGCACTGGGTGATCGTCCTGCGTACGCTCCCTCGATGGGGAGGCGGGGATGCCGTTGCCAACAAGTCCTGTCATTCGACGCGCGCGGCTCGGCGCTGAGCTGCGTCAGTTACGCCGACGCGAGGCGCTGACCCTGGAACAGGTCTGCGACCGGTTGGGCTGGGCCTCGACGTCGAAGCTGTCCCGCATCGAGCTGGGGCAGAGCCGTCCGGATCTCGCCGATGTGCTGGATCTGCTCGACGTCTACCAGGTGCCCGGGCCGGCCCGGGACGCGCTGATCGTGATCGCGCGGGACGCCGCCACCAGTCGCGGCTGGTGGAAGACGCTCGGCGAGATGAGCGAACGGCAGCGTGTCTACGCCGAGTTGGAGGCGGGCGCGGCCGACATCGTGGAGTACCAGCCGTCGGTCGTGCCGGGGCTGCTCCAGACGCCGGCGTACGCCCGCTCCCGGGTCGCCGCCGGCGTCCTGCTCAGCCCCGAGGTCGACGTGGAGGCCGAGGTGCGGGCCCGGGCGCTGCGCCAGGAGATGCTGCGGCGGGCCGACCCGCCGCGCTACACGGCGGTGCTCGCCGAGGCGGTGTGCGACCCGGGTGACCTGCCGCTCGACACCTGGCGTGAGCAGTTGCGGCACCTGGTGGCGGTGACCGGGCTGGCGCACGTGACGGTGCGGCTGCTGCCCCGCGGGGTGGCGGGCGGCGGGCTGCACCCCCTCACGCCGTACTCCTGGTATGCCTTTCCCGACCCGGCGGATCCGCGGACGGTGATGTTGGAGGCGTTGACCACCGACGTCCGCCTGGCGACCATGCTCGACGTCGACAGGTACGAGCGGATGACCGCGGCGCTGCTGGCGGCGGCGTTGTCACCGGAGGAGACGGTCACCGCGTTGGCCCGCCGCGTCGGGCAGTAGGGCTCACCCGCGCGGCCACCGGGCCCGGCGCCCCCGAGACCGTCGGGACCGGCGACCCGCGCGTGCGGGAGCACGATAACCGCGGGGTACGACAGCTCCACTCAGGCCGGTACGTCGAGGAAGTGCTCGACGAGCGGCGGGCCGGCGAAGTGCGGCCCGATGAGCGCGCGCCACTGCGCGAACCGGTCGGTGTCCCGGAAGTTCTTCTCGTGCGCCTCGACCGAGTCCCACTCCACCAGCAGCACGAACCGGGTGGTGGACTCGATGCCCCGGGTCATCCGGACCGACCGGCAGCCGGGCGTTCCGGCGAGCACCGGGTGACCCTGGGCGTACGCGGCGGCGAACGCGTCCTCGTGTCCGGGCAGTACGTCGATCAGCGCGACCTCAAGCACCATGCCGGCAAGCCTTTCACGGCCCGGGGTCGTGGGGGTGCCGCGGGGCCTGTTCCGGCGTCGGCACACGCCCTAAGGTGTGCCGGGAGGGGGCATCATGATCATCGACTGGCTCACCGGCACCGCGTTCCGGGTGGCCGGCGTCGGCACCACCTGGGCGGAACTGCTGGGGTTCGCCACCGGCGTGCTCAACGTGTGGCTGGTGGCCCGGCAGCGCGTCGCCAACTGGCCGATCGGCATCGCCAACGTGCTGCTGCTCATGCTGCTGTTCTGGACGGCCGGGTTGTACGCCGACGCCGGGCTCCAGGTCGTCTACGTGGCGCTGGGCTGCTACGGCTGGTGGCACTGGTTGTTCGGTGGCGAGCGGCGGACCCGCCTCACGGTGAGCCGGACCGGCCGGCGGGAGTGGGTGACGCTGGCGGTCGTCGGTGTGCTGCTCACCGGCGCGCTCTGGGCCCTGCTGGACCGGGTCACCGACTCGACGGTGCCGCTGCCGGACGCGCTGACGACGGCCCTGTCCCTGCTGGCGACGTACGGGCAGACCCGCAAGCGGGTGGAGAGCTGGTGGCTCTGGATCGCCGCCGATCTCATCTACATCCCGCTGTACGCCTACAAGGGTCTGCACCTGACCGCCGTGCTGTACCTGGTCTTCCTCGCCCTGTGTGTGGTCGGGCTGCGGGCCTGGCGGGCCGATGAGCGCCGGCTCGACCGGGTGACCCCGGTGCCGCCCGGCCCGGCGCCGGTGCGCGCGTGAACGGGCGGGCTTCGGACCGTACGCCAGCTCAGCCGAGCTGGGTGCCCGAGTTCGGGCACGGGATGGTGGTGGGGAAGTTCTATCCGCCGCACGCCGGCCACCACGCCCTGATCGCGGCGGCGGCCGCCCGCTGCGCCGTGCTCACCGTGGTGGTGGCGCCGTCGCGGCGGGAGTCGATCCCGCTCGCGGCCCGGTTGGACTGGCTGCGGGAGGTGCACGCGGACACGCCGTGGGTCCGGTTCGTCGGCCGGTACGACGACCACCCGGTGGACTACGCCGACCCGGCGGTCTGGGATGCGCACTGCGCGGTGTTCCGTGCGGCGGTCGGGCCGGAGAAGGTGGACGCCGTCTTCTCCTCCGAGGCGTACGGCGTGGAGCTGGCCCGCCGCTTCGGGGCCGTACCCGTGTCGGTGGATCAGGATCGGCGGACCGTGCCGGTGTCCGGGACGGCGGTGCGCGCGGACCCGGCCGGTCACTGGCGGTGGCTGAGCCCGCCGGTGCGGGCCTTTCTCGTGCGGCGGGTCGTGGTGGTCGGCGCCGAGTCGACCGGCACCACCACGATGGCCGAGGCGCTCGCGGCGCACTACGGCACCGTCTGGGTGCCGGAGTACGGCCGGGAGTTGACGGCACGCAAGCTCGCCCGGCTGTGGGAGCGGTCGCCCGGGGCGACAATCTTCGACGTCGGCTGGGACCGGGACGACTTCCGCGTGGTGGTTCGCGAGCAGCAGGCGGCCGAGGACGCGGCGGCCCGATCGTCGGGGCCGTTGCTGTTCTGCGACACCGACGCGCGGGCCACCGCGGTCTGGGAGGAGCGCTACCTGGGCAACGCGTCGCCGCAGGTGCGGGAGGCGGCCCGCCGGCCGGCGCTGTACCTGCTGACCGACCACCGGGACGTGCCCTTCGCCGACGACGGGTTGCGCGACGGCGAGCACCTGCGGGCCTGGATGACCGGGCGGTTCCGGGACGAGTTGGCCGGGTCCGGCGTGCCGGTGGTGGAGTTGACCGGGTCGCACGCCGAGCGGCTGGCGCGGGCCGTGCAGGTCTGCGACGACCTGTTGGCGGCGGGCTGGTCGTTCGCGGAGCCGATCACCGCACCCGACACGCTAGCCTCCTAGGACGACCAGGAGGGTGTGTCGCGGAGCCGCTCGCACCACGCGGCGCCTCAGGTGTGATCACGGCGCGTGGTGGGCAACAATGGTCCCCGAGGAGGGGAGTATTCCCCCGTGACGAAGTCGTCAGCACGGACGATCGCCGGATCCTCGGCGACCGACCCGGCTTCGTCGGTCGCCGTCCCGTTCGCGGGCCGGAGGCGGAAGAGACCTCCGACAGTCACCAGAGTGAGCGACAGCGGCACGCCGGCCCCGGCAGGGGCGTACGGTGTGCCCGACGCCGCGTGTCTGCCGGAGGAATGAACGTTGGACGTGTCCGGATTGGTGTGGGCGGCAACGCTCGTCGCGCTGTCTGCGGTGCTGCTCGTCGATCTGTTGATCATCGGTCGGCGTCCCCACGAGCCGAGCGTGCGCGAGTCGAGCCTCTGGGTCGCCTTCTACGTCGGCCTCGCCCTGCTCTTCGGCGCCGGCGTCTGGCTGGCCTCGGGGGCCAGCGCGGCGGGGCAGTTCTACACCGGCTGGCTCACCGAGTACAGCCTCTCGGTGGACAACCTCTTCGTCTTCGTCATCATCATGGCCCGGTTCGGGGTGCCCCGGCAGTACCAGCAGAAGGTGCTGCTCATCGGGATAGTGCTGGCGTTGGTGATGCGCGGCGGGTTCATCGCCGCCGGCGCGGCGTTGATCTCGCAGTTCTCCTGGGTCTTCTACATCTTCGGCGCGTTCCTGATCTACACGGCGGTCAACCTGGCCCGCCAGGGTGAGCCGGACGAGGGCGAGTTCTCCGAGAACATCCTGATCCGGTGGAGCCGTCGGGCGCTGCCCATCTCCAAGGGCTACGACGACGCGAAGCTGACGACCCACGAGAACGGGCGGCGGCTGTTCACCCCGATGCTCATCGTGATGATCGCGATCGGCACCACCGACCTGATCTTCGCGCTGGACTCGATCCCGGCGATCTTCGGGATCACGCAGGAGCCGTACCTGGTCTTCACCGCGAACGTCTTCGCGCTGATGGGTCTGCGTCAGCTCTACTTCCTGCTCGGTGGCCTGCTCGACCGGTTGATCTACCTCAGCTACGGGCTGGCGGTCGTGCTGGGCTTCATCGGGGTCAAGCTGGTGCTGGAGGCGCTGGCCGACAACAACCTGCCGTTCATCAACGGTGGGAAGCACGTCGCGTGGGCGCCGCACATCCCGATCTGGCTGTCCCTGCTGGTCATCATCGGCACGCTGGGCATCGCCACCGTCGCCAGCCTGATCAAGTCCGCCCGCGACCGGCGTCGGGAGTTGGCCGAGGCCCGACGCTGAGCCTCAGGGCCTGTTTCATGAGGACTGGCCGGCCGCCCTCATGAAACAGGCCCTAACCGTCCGGGCGCGGTGACGGGTCCGGCCGGTCAGACCCGGTGCACGCCGACGAGAGTGGCCGTGCGGTCGGCCGGCAGACGCTCCTCGAGCACCCGACGCCGCCGGTAGCAGGCGTGCAGCATCCGCCGGTTCGTGGAGCCGTCGGCGACGGCCGTGACGATGCCGATGTGGTGGATCTTCCGGCCGGGCCGGGCGAAGAAGTAGAGGTCGCCGGGGCGTTCCGCGCCCAGCGTGAGGGGGGTCGTCGCCCCGGCCTGGTCGTCGGCGTCGCGGGGGAGCAGCACGCCGAACCGGCGCCAGGCCAGGTGGACGAGGCCCGAGCAGTCGATGCCGTACGCCGAGAGTCCGCCCCAGATGTAGACCACGTCCAGCAGCCGCTGGGCCACCGCGAGCGCGTCGGCGGCGCTGGGCGGTCCGGTCCGCGCCGGGGCGAGGTGTCCGTCGGGCAGCCAGAGCGGCGTGGCCTGACCGGGGACGTGGACCTGTTGCCAGCCGTCGTGGGCCGGGCCGGCCGGGACGAGGCGGGTGCCCACGACGATTCCGGGCAGCACCACCGGCCCGGCCGGGGCGGCGCGTAGCCCGGTGACGGTGGCGTCGACAACGAGCGGGTCGTCGCTGACGGTGGGGTCCTGGGGGGTCAGTTGGTCGGCGGGGAGCCAGCCCGGGTAGCCCCGGGGGTCGAGCTTGGCGGCCGGCTGCTCGACGGCGACGACACGCGCCCAGCCGTCCGGGCGCAGTTCGTCGACGAGCACCCGCTCGCCGAGCAGGAGCTGACTCAGCACACAGTCGCCGACCTGCTGGTCGGTGTCCAGGCCGGAGACCCAGGTGGGGATGTCGACACCGGTTGTGAGCGCGGGGCCGTCGACCGGCCGGACCGCCTCGGGGGATGACCACAGCGTCGCCACCGCGACCCGGACGACGGCCTTGCGGCCCGGTTGTAGCTGCACGTCGACCCCCAGCTCGTCTCGGCTGTCCGGGGAGAACCCTATGAAGAAAAGCGACGATCCTCAACCACGAGTCTGCATCTTTACTTCAGTCAGACCAGAAATTCCCAGGCCAGGCGCATCCGGCAGGACGACTGTCGACCCCTCGTAGCGAATTCCGCCCTGCACCGGCGACCAGGCCAGCCACCAGGCGGCGTCCAGGTCGGCGACCGCCGTGGTGCCGTACGCGGCCACCAGGCTCGCCGCCGCGCCGATGCCGACCTGACTCTCCATCATCGACCCGACCACCGTGCCGAGCCCGTGCGCGCGGGCCAACTCCAGCAGGGTGCGCGCCGGGTGCAGCCCGCCACACTTGGCCAGCTTGACGTTGACCAGGTCGGCGGCCCGGCGACGGATCACCTCCACCAGGTCGCGGACCCCGAAGACCGCCTCGTCGGCCAGGATCGGCACCGACACCCGGTCGCTGACCCACGCCAGCCCGTCCAGGTCCCAGCGGGCCACCGGCTGCTCCACCAGCTCCACGTCCAGCTCGGCGTCCTCGATGCCGCGGATCACCCGGACCGCCTCGCGCGGTGTCCAGCCCTGGTTGGCGTCCAGCCGGATGCGCACTCCGGCGCCGACCGCCGCGCGCACCGCCCGTACCCGGTCCAGGTCGCCGGCCGCATCCGTGCCGACCTTGAGCTTGAGCACGCCGAAGCCGTCGGCCCGCCGCTGACGCGCGGCCGCCGCCAGGTCGACCGCGTCGCCCGCGGCGAGAGTGACGTCCGTCGGCACACGCAGGGCCGTGCCGCCGAGCAACCTCGCCAGGGGTACGTCCAGACGCCGCGCGGCCAGGTCGTGCAGGGCGACGTCCACCGCCGCCTTCGCCGCCTCGTTGCCGACCACCGCCCGCTGCACCTCGGCGCAGCGGGCCACCAGGTCGTCCGGGTCGCGTCCGGTGAGCAGTGGACCGAGCAACTCCTGTACGCACGCCTGCGCGCCGGCGACCGACGCGCCGGTGACCTGCCACACCTGCGGTGCCTCGCCGAAGCCGGACCGACCATCGGCGTCGATGAGCTCGACGATCAGGGTGTCCACGGTGGTGGTGCGGCGCAGCGCGGTGACGAACGGGGTGTGTAAGGGGGCGGAAACCCGGTGGGTGCGTACCGCCGAGATCGTCATGTGGGGCGCGGCTTGAGACCCCTCCGCCTGCAGGCGAAGAAGGAAACGCCGCTACCTCCCTTCGATATTCGTGTTACACGATGGACCGCTAGAATGTGAGGCATGGGTGAGGCGGTGAAGCGAGCGTACAGGTATCGCTTCTATCCGACCGCCACGCAAGCCGAGCAGCTCAGCCACACCTTTGGCTGCGTCCGCAAGGTATAACCTTGCCCTTGACGCGCGTACCCGTGCATGGGTGGTCGATCGGCAACGCAGCACCTATGCGCAATCGTCGGCGTGGCTCACCGAGTGGAAACGCACCGCCGAGATGGCCTACCTCAACGAAGTCAGCTCCGTGCCCTTGCAGCAGACGCTTCGGCACCTGCAAGCCGGATTTTCGGCGTTCTGGGACAAGCGGTCGCGCTACCCGCGATTCAAGACCAAGCGCGCGTCGCGGGCGTCGGCAGAGTACACCCGCTCAGCATTCCGCTGGCGTGACGGCCAGCTGACTCTGGCGAAGGTGGACGCGCCGCCCCGCGTTACGAGCGCGCTGACCGGCGCAAGCTGGCCAAAGCGCAACGCACTCTGTCCCGCAGAGCCAAGGAGTCCGCAAATCGGGCCAAAGCGCGGGTTGCGGTGGCCCGGATCCCTGCCCGCATTGCCGACCGGCGGCGCGATCACCTGCATGAGTTGTCGACTCGCCTCGTCCGTGACAACCAAACGGTCGTGATCGAAGACCTCAGCGTTCGTAACTTGCTGCGCAATCACCGCATGGCCCGCGCCATTTCCGACGCGGCGTGGACGCGGTTGCGCAGCATGATCGAGTACAAAGCGGCCTGGTACGGGCGGGACCGTCGTCCCCGTCGACCGCTGGCATCCGAGCACGAAGACCTGCTCGGCGTGCGGGCGGGTCAACACCGCGATGACCCTCGGCGTTCGTGTTTGGACGTGTCTCGGCTGCGATGCCGTGCATGATCGCGACGTCAACGCCGCCCGCAACATTCTCGCCGCCGGACTGGCGGAGAGGTAAAACGCCTGTGGAGGGACGGTAAGACCTCACCCGCGCAAGCGGCGAAGGCGCGACCCTGTGAAACAGGAACTCCCCTCAGGTGACCGAGGGAGCTTCGCCCCTCAGGCGGCGGAGCAGGCCAAGTGGGGCACCCTATACGCGTGCGCGCGTACACGGGGCGGACTGCCTCGGCATAGGGAGGGGGACCGGATGGCCGGGCGGGACTGGGAGATGGTGGGTGCGCCGAACGCGCGTGACCTGGGTGGCCTCGTCGGCGTCGACGGGCGGCGCGTACGCGTCCGGCAGTTGATCCGCTCCCCGGCCCTGGGCCGGCTCACCGACTCCGACCTGCCGGTGCTGGCGAAGCTGGGCCCGGCGTGCGTGCTCGATCTGCGGGACGGCTCGGAGATCGCGGTCGCCCCGACGGACCGGCTGGCCGGCGAGCCCCGGGTGGTGCACCTGCCGGTGCACGATCCGGAACACCCGGTCTTCACATACGTCTCGGCGGTGCTGCTCGGCCACGACCTCGACTCCTACGAGGAACTGGCCCGGCGGGGCACGGCGGGGGCGATGGCCGAGATCTACCGGTGGTTCGTCACGGGGGAGTCGGCGCGGGTCAACTTCGGCGCGGCGGCGCGGCTGGCCGCCGAGCCGGACAATCTGCCGTTGGTCTACCACTGCTCGGCCGGCAAGGACCGCACCGGGTGGCTCACCGTCATCCTGCTCACCGCGCTCGGGGTGGACGAGGCCGCGATCCGCGCCGAGTACCTGCGCAACAACGAGCTGACCGACAGTCTGCGGGCGGTGATCGTCGAGGCGATGCGCCGGCGGAACCCCGAGCTGGACGTCGACGCGGTGCTGCCGGTGCTGGAGGTCCGCGCCGAGTACCTCGACGCCGGCTACGACGAGGTGTGCCGGGTGCACGGCTCGTTCGACGGCTACCTGCGCGACGGGTTGGGGCTGACCGACGAGGTTGTCGGGGCGCTGCGGGCGCACCTGTTGGAGTGAACCCGTCCGGCTCAGAGCCGGTGGCGGGCCGCCCAGACCTCGGCCGAAACGCGCGCGATCAGGCGGCAGGGGTCGTCCTCGGCCCCCTCGCCGCCGTCGTCCAGGTCGGTCGTGGTGCACACGGCGATGACGTACGGCGGGGCATCGTCGGGCAGCACCACGCCGGCACCGTGGCGCACACCGCGTACCCAGCCGTTCTTGAGCGCGATCCGGGTGCCCTCGGGCAGGCCGGCGGCCAGGTCCTCGCGGTGCTCCTGGGCGAGCAGCACGTCCAGCATAGCGGCGCAGCCGGCCGGCGAGGCGAGGCGACCGGGAGTGGTGGCGCCGCTGGCCAGCGCGCCCAGCAGGGCGGCCAGGTCGGCGGCGGTGACGGTGTTGGTGATGCCGGCGTCGCGGGCCGCGAAGTCCTCGATGCCGCGGCCGGTGACGCTGTCGTGGGCACCGGCCAGCGCCCACACCGCGGCCACCACGGGCAGCCCGACGTGCCCGATGACCAGGTTCGTGGCCAGGTTGCTGGACCGTACGATCATCCGCTCGGCCAGCCAGCGCAGCGACGCCGTGCCGCCGAGCCGGTCCCAGACCGCGTCGTCGTTGTCGTAGTGCGGGGCGCAGGAGAACCGGGGCGCACCGGGCTGGGCCGAGTCGAACTCGTTGACCACCGGGACGTCGGCGTCCAGGTCCAGCGTGCCGGCCTCGGCGGCGCGGTGCAGCGCGGCCAGCACCGCCACCTTCATCGTGCTGGCGGCGTAGTGGCCGGCGCGGGCGTGGCGGGTCCAGGTCGGTGGCGCGCCCAGTCGACCCACGTACGCCGAGACGGTGCCCGGCACCGTGTCCAGGTGGGCGTCGAGATCATCCCAGGTCATGCCGGTGACCGTAGCTGATCAACCGGCGCCGGACGGATGTACCCCGGGCGGGGTGCGAAAGGGCGCGGGGGGCCCCCGCCGCCCCCCCCCCCCCGGGGGGGGTGGGGACCCCGGGGGGGTGGGGGGGGCGGCGGCCCCCCCCCCCCGCGGCAGGTG